>JACWAO010000042.1 GCA_014874305.1 Candidatus Colwelliibacteriota bacterium
AACCCTATCCAGATCGGCGTCTCGTCTATCTCGCCCGCGGATTCCGCGTCAAACTTCTTCCCGCGGCGAAAGACGATGGTTTTGGCGTTAACGGTCTTCTTCAGCTGTTTCTCGTTTTTCTCCGCCACGTCTCTTGTAAGACCGGTTGTTTCAACCATTAGCGTTATATAGTTCTTCGGCGAAAGCCCCGCTTTTTGCCTCAGACTTTGAATCATCCTCCCCAGCTCGCGTATAATCCCCTCCTCCTTGAGTTCAGGGGTTATATTAGTATCCAAAATCACCTCTCCCTTTTTTATTTTTCCGTTAAAAACGGCTTCCTTAACATTAACCTCCTCTTTTAATATCTCCACAAGCTCGCTGTCTTTATCAAATCCGCTTTCCGGCGAGGATAAACTGACTGACGCCAAAGGCTGGCGCACCTTAATCTTTTCCTCGTTGCGCTTGGAAAGTATTGCCGCCGCCGCCGCTCTAACCTCGGCCATCTTATCGACAAGATCCTTGTCCGCCATCTTTTTACTCTCTTCCGGCCACTCCTCTAGGTGAACCGATTGTTTTTCCCCGCCCAAAGACTGATAAAGCGCCTCGGCAAAAAACGGGGAGAAGGGCGCGGAAAGCTTGCTTACTCCAAGCAGGACCTCTCGCAAAGTATGAGCGGACTCTTTTCTTCCGCGGCTTCGGCGTATGTACCAGCGCGATAAATCATCTACCAAAGCCTCGATCTCCCTGGCCGCCTGGCCGATCTCATAAGCATCAAGGTTTTTGGTACAGGAGCCGATCGCTTCGTGCAGTCTCGAGATTATCCACTCGTCCAGCCTGTTCTTCCCGCCGTTTTTAATCGGTACGAGTTTTTTCTTCCCGCCGCCTATCGTCGTGTAAAACAAATACGAATTGTAGGCCGTAAGGAAAAACCGGCGCATGGTTTTCTGCAGGTCCAGCTCGTCAAAGTTTTTGGGTTCGGCAGGCGGATTGACCGTATAAAAATACCAGCGGACCACATCGGCGCCGTACTTATCCATAACCTCCCAAGGATTAACCACATTCCCTTTGGACTTGGACATTTTTTGCCCATACTTGTCGCGTATCAACCCGAGAGAGATTACATTCCTGTACGGTGTTTTTCTGCCTAGCAAGACCGCTTCGGTCAAAAGGGTATAAAACCACCCTCTGGTCTGGTCTATTCCCTCGGCGATAAAATCGGCCGGATACCCCCCCTTCTCATCGATATACTCTCTGTTTTCAAAAGGATAATGGACCGATGCTAAAGGCATCCCGCCTGAGTCATACCACACATCGGCAACCTCGGGAACGCGGCGCGCGACTCCTCCGCACTCCAAACACTCAAGCTCGACGCGATCCACGTACGGCCTGTGCATGTCAATCATTCCCAGCTCGCTATAAGGATAGTTGTGAAACTCAAGCTTTTTTAACTCAGCTAAATCTATATATGAAAGCTTGAGCGCCTCCTCATTCGAGGCCCCGCTTGTCGCGGCCTCAAGCATCCACAGAGGATCCCCGTGCCCGACTATCAAGATATTCTTCCCTCGGTACCTTCTATTAACATCCAGGAGAAACTCCAGCACTCTCTTTCTCACATCCTCCAGATTCTCTCCTCCCTCCGGCCGTTTGGTAAACTCCTCCACCGGATTGTTAAAGAATCTTTTATGTTCAGCAACCTTGCGCCAGTTAAAAACTCCCGCGTTTATCTCGCGCAGTCTGTCGTCTTCTATGATCTCTACCTCCTTGTTCCCCTTATTGATATTTTCGGCTATTATCCGCGCCGTTTCTCTCGTTCTCTCGTAAGGCGAAGTAAATATCACGTCGATCTTTTTCGCGGCGATTTTTTTTGCCAGAGACTGAACCTGCTTTGATCCGCGAGGAGTCAGGTGGCTCGTCCTGCCGTTATGCTCCGGACCTGAAGCTATGAAGTCTCTGACATTAGATTCGGCCTCCCCGTGTCTCACTATGTAAAAGCTGTTTCTGCGATAATCATACCTGTCCAAATCATCCAGCCCTCCGGCTACCGTTATATGCCCCTCGTCGCACTTCCATATAGGGAGCGGGGTTCCCCAGTACCTCTCGCGCGACACGGACCAGTCGACCGCCTCCTTGATCCACTCCCCAAACCGCCCGTGTTTTATATACTCCGGAACCCAGTTTATCGTCTCGTTTTCTTTCTGCAGTTCTTTTCTTAACTTGGACACCGCGAAAAACCAGCCGCTTCTCGCGAAATATATAAGAGGGGTGGAACATCTCCAGCAAAACGGATACTCGTGCTCGGCTTGTGCTTCAAAATGCAAAAGGCCGCGCGACTTTAGGTCGCTTGTGATGTCCTTGTCCGCTGATTTAATAAACTTGCCCGACCCGGGAAGATCACCCGTCACATTCCCCCTATCGTCAACCGTTATGGGAAAAGGCTTCTTGCCCAAGAGCTTAAAATCCTCCTCGCCGAAAGCCGGAGCTATGTGAACCAACCCGGTTCCTTCCTCGGCGGAGACAAAATCGCCGGCAATCACCTTATAAAAATGATCATTCTTCTCCGCCAGAGGAGAAGGGTAAAGCGGCTCGTATGCTAAGCCAACAAGCTCCTTCCCCGGCTTTTTCGCGGAAACGTTTTTCTCACTCAACCCCGGAGGGACAAGCGCGCTCCATAAAAATTCGCCGTCCGACTTGTATTTTTTATAGGTCAGCTTTGGATTGACCGCCACCGCGACGTTTGAGGGTAATGTCCAGGGCGTCGTGGTCCAAACCAAGAGATACTCCCCTTCTTTTATTTTAAACTTCACGTAAACAGACGGGTCCTTAGTCAATCGGTAAACTTCCGGCTGGCCAAGCTCGTGGCTTGAAAGCGGCGTGCCGCATCTAGGGCAGTAAGGAACTATCTTTCTCGCCTCCACGAGATGCCCGCGGTCGCTTATTCTTTTAAATATCCACCACAAACTTTCGATATATTCCGGAGTATAAGTTACGTAGGCGTCGTTTAAATCTATCCAGTACCCGATGCGTTCCGTAAACCTGTTCCATTCCTCGAGATACTTCCAAATATTCTCCTTGGCCTTCGCGTTAAAAACATCTATTCCCACCCTCTCCTCTATCTCCCTTTTCTCCTTGATGCCAAGCTCTTTCTCAACGCCGAGTTCGATAGGAAGGCCATGCGTATCCCAGCCCGCGCGCCGGGGAACGTTATATCCCTGCATGGTCTTGTACCTCAAGACGATATCCTTAAAGACCCTGGCTAAAACGTGATGCAGGGCCGGGCGCCCATTGGCGTACGGGGGTCCCTCGTAAAAGACGAAGTTTTTTCTTCCGCGACGGGACTTGACCGCCTTTTCAAAAATCCGGTTTTTTCTCCAAAATTCCGCAACTTTTGCCTCTAGTTCGGCCGGCTTGTATTCTTTAAACTCCTTAAACATTGATAAATGGGATTATAAAACAAATCATACCCCTATCAAATCGCCCTTGCAAACAAAGGCAATTTACACTAATATGCCTTTATCCAAGAAAACAAAATCAATAATCAAATAACAGCGCCTGAACTGAGGGTGGTAAGCGAAACAGGTGAGAATTTAGGGGTTATGTCCCGCGACGCGGCCCTTAAAGAGGCAAAAGAGAGGAACTTGGATCTTATTCTAATCGCCTCACAAGCCAACCCTCCGGTAGCCAAGATACAAAGCTACGACAAGTTCAGGTATCAGAGGGAGGTTGAGCTTAAAAAACAAAAGCAGACTCAGAAAGTACTGGCGTTAAAGCAGGTGCAGATAAGCCTGCGGGAGGCGAAAAACGATCTGCAGAACAAAGCCGGCCGAGTTGAGGAGTTCCTCGAGAAAGGCCACCGCGTCGAGATCCAGATGACCATGCGGGGAAGGGAAAAAGGACTTAAGGAGTGGGCCAAGAAAAAAATGGAAGAATTCCTGACACTGCTTACCATTCCGGTTCGCCGCGAGGGCGAGATAAAGCAGGGGGGGAGAGGAATGCTTTTACAGATAGAAAAGGAAAAGTAACATGATCAGCAGGAAAACCGTAAGCAAGAGAATAAAGGTAACGAAAGGCGGCAAGCTACTGCGCCGTGTTAGGGGCGTTAGTCATAATATGGCTAAGAAATCGGCCAAATCAATCCAGAAAAAAAGGAAGTATTCCTCAGTAAGCAAATCGGATTATAAAAAAATAAGAGCGCTTATATAAAAAGATGACCAGAGTAAAAAGAGGGGTTTCGGCCAACAAAAAGAAGACGGCGGTGCTAAAGCACACCAAAGGTTTCAGGTGGGGACGCAAATCCAAGGAAAAAGCGGCCAAGGAGGCCTTACTGCACGCCTGGAGCCACGCCTATCGCGGCCGCAAGGAAAATAAAAGAGACCAGCGCCAGCTGTGGAACGTCAAGATAAACGCCGCCTCAAGAGAGGAGGGAGTCAGCTACAGCAAACTTGTCTCCGCGCTGAAGAAAAACAATATACTTTTAAACCGCAAGGTTTTATCCGAGCTAGCCGAGAAAGAGCCGGAAGCGTTCAAAAAAATTCTGGCGAAGGCGAAGTAGACGAAAGCATTTCCCTTTGCTTTCTATAACATCCCGCGACAGAAAAACCGAACCAATTTATATGGTTCGGTTTTTTAATCGCCCTTAAGAACGCTCTCCGATCTCGGTCTGGGCGGTTCGTGGTCAACGACAGCAGGATGATGCTGTTCTTTGGAACTCAACTTGATAAAGTCGTGGGCCTTTTTAAGAACGGCCGCCGTATCGCGGTACCCTTTTACCAAGCGAATCGCGTCCCGGTAGTAAAACCATCCATACCCCTCGTGCTCGTCGGAGATATTTATCTGCTTCTGCTTGGTTTCTCCGAGGTAAAAAATAACTATCTTAAAAACCCTGCTCTTGCCCTTATAAAAAGAGAAGCGCTCGTACCCTTTGAACTTGCGATTCATCTTCAAATCCGCCGGTTTCAATCCGGTCTCCTCTGTAGTCTCCCTGAAGGCCGCCTCGAGGCTCGTCTCTCCCTTTCCGCTTTCAGCGGGGTCCTTTTCGATATGCCCCTTGGGGAAGTTCCAATAATCACTGCCATGATAAAGTAGCAGGAATCTCGGGCCCTTAACATCCCTGCGGTAGACTATTACTCCTGCAGATATCTCTCTTTGCATCATATTTTATCGTTTCAATAATTTTAACATTTTCTCGAGCGGCCAGGAATTCACAACATCTTTCTTCCCAGCCCAGCCCCGTCTGGCCTGAGCTATGCCGTATGGCAGGAGTTCAAGGTGCGCAATCGCGTGGGCATCGGAATCTACGGCTATCTTCACGCCACTCTGAACGCACTTCCGCACATACTCGTCCTTAATATCGAGCCTGTCGGGCAAGGAATCCACCTCAAGCGCCGTTCCGGTCTTCTTGGCGAAAGAGACTATCTCGTCGATATCTATAAGATAAGGCGGGCGGCGATTGATAAGTCTTCCCGTCGGATGGAACACTATGTCCACGTGAGGGTTGCTCATCGCCTTCATAAGGCGCTTGGTCTGCTCCTCTAAAGAAAGATTAAAGTATGAATGTGTCGCCGCGCCGACAATATCAAGCTTGGCAAGCGCCTCGTCTTTAAGGTCAAGACTGCCGTCCTTTAAGATATCGCACTCGGTACCTTTTAATATTTTTATATTAACCCCTTTCTTTTTCAGTTTAAGGTTAACGCGGTCAATCTCTTTTCCCTGGTCGGCCAGACGTTTCTCGTCAAGCCCTCTGGCCATCGCCAGGCGCTTGGTATGATCCGTTATGGCGATATAACGCAATCCTAGCTTAGCGGCAGACACGGCCATCTCCTCAATGGAAGAAGAACCATCCGTCCAGTTGGTCTGCACCTGCAGATCGCCCAATAAATCCTTGTAGCCGATTATCTTCGGCAGATTATTATTCCTGGCCGCTTCTATCTCTCCGGTATTTTCCCGAAGTTCCGGCTCAATATACTGTAATCCGAAAGCCTTGTACAGGTCTTCCTCGGTTTTTCCCGCGATTTGCTTTCCTTTCTTATCGAACAGCCCGTACTCATTTAGTTTCCACCCCCTCTTAACCGCCATCTCCCGCAAAGCCACGTTGTGGTCCTTGGAGCCGGTAAAATAGTTTAGCGCGGCTCCGTACGACTTGTCCGGAACGACGCGCAGATCCACGTCTATCCCGTTGCTTAGCTTTACGGAGGACTTGGTCTCCCCATGCGCCAGCACCTTCGCGACCTCGGGAAGAGAAACGAACCTGCTCATCACCGGCTTTGAGTTGTCCGCTACCGCCAGTATGTCTATGTCCCCTATCGTCTCCTTTCTCCGCCTTAGAGATCCGGCTATCTCGATCTTTTTTACCTCCCGCAAGACAGCCAGTTTTTCTTTTATAGACTCGGCTAGAGGGAGGGCGTCTCCCAAGAGAAACCGCCCGCCGGACCGGCTCACAAACTCCAGCCCAGAAAGAATCTTCTCCTCCGATTTCTTGCCGAATCCCTCTAGCTTCCTTATCTTTCCGGCCTTGGCCGCCTTCTTTAGATCGTTTATGTTCCTTACTCCAAGCTTTTTATAAAGCTTTTTTATCGACTTGGGCCCCACTCCCTCGAGTCCGGCGAAACTCCCGAAATCCACCGGAGTTTTCTTCTTCAGCCTCTCGTAATACCTGAGTTTCCCCGTCTTTAAAAGCTCCTCTATTTTATTAGCTATAGAGACTCCGACCCCGGGGATCTCCTCAACCGCCTTAATCCCTCCTTTGGCGTAAACCTCGTCTACCTCCTCCTCCATCTCGCCAATGGCCTCGGCTGCTTTTTCATAGGCTCGGGGCTTAAAAGGGATGTCGTCCGTTTCCAAATACTCGCCTATCTCTTTTAAGATTCTGGCGATCTCACGGTTCTCCATATATTAATTATAGCTTATAAACCGCTCCCTATGTTGGTTGAAGAGGAGTGGTCTTTTAACGCCACAGGCAACTCTTTTTTCGCAGTCTGTTTCGGCAAAAAGATGTTTGGCGCGAAGTAAAGCATTGTGGCTGAAAACAAGGAAAACGCGCCGACTATCAAAAATACTATTTGGAACCCGAGCCATTCGGCCATAATACTTCCGACCAAAGAGGTAACAAAAGCGGTAAGCCCTATCGCCGTCGAATCAAGCGACCAATCGAAGGAATACCTTTTCTGGTCCAGGTGTCTCGAAAAAAGTCCCGACCAGGCCGGTATATAAAAAGACATGGCTATCGCGTAAAGCATCTGTACGATAAAAAGCCCCGCGATAGTCCGCACGAGAATAAAACTGAAGGCGGCAAAACCGGCCAGCATTACCGAAAAAACCAAAGCGTAAAAATCATCCTTCTCCCCCTCGGTTCTATCCAAAAAATTCGCTATCGGAATCTGTAAAAGGGACTTCGTCATCCAGTAAAGAGCCGCGGCCATTCCGGCGGTGACGATAGTCGCCCCCGCGATATCCTTAATGACGAAAATTGAAAAGATAGGACTGATAAAACTCCAGCTTCCGGTAAACAAGAGGTCGGTAAGCACCATATACTTCACCACCTTGTTCACGTTTATATTTATATCTATCTTTATCTTCATATTTGTGTATTAAGTGTACAACAATAATGAACGCCACCGCTACTACGACTTCTCGGCGTTATAGATAGCTTGTACTTGAGCCTGCGTAAGGGCTACGTTGTAAATCCTTATGTCATCCAAAAGGCCACCGAATAAAGTCGATCCACCATACGCGTCTCCCATGTTTATAGACCCACCTGGATACAATCCGGAACCGAAGACGGTGCTTCCAGCCTTATTTCCATCAACATAAATAGTCCACAAATGATTCTGGTTATAAGTAAATGCTACTAAATGCCAAGCGTCTTGTGCTATGGAATAGCTGGCGCTTAATGGTCCATCACTAGGACTGGTCCAAGAGTTATCAACATTCAAATAAACAGTTACACCGCTCGTGTTAACCATCACATGAAAAAAACCATTGTCGTATGATGGCGTTCCTTGGGAAGAATTATTGCTATTAATATAAACCCAGTCCAAAATACTTATTTCTTGATTCGAAGAAAATCCAGAAGTTGGGATGTTCCCCGTAGAAATATAATCATCCACCCCATCAAACGAATAACAGTCTCCGGATACGCATCCTGTTGTCTGGTGAAAGGGTCCCGTCCCCGTCGAGGTCGTATCCTCAAGGGTTCCGTTATTCCCCCATCCTGAGGAATCGGTGGTTATGGCTCCTACTCCTGAGGCGGGGTTGTCAAAGGTATAGTCTGCCACAAGTCCGTGTATGAAGGGGG
>JACWAO010000006.1 GCA_014874305.1 Candidatus Colwelliibacteriota bacterium
CAAGGCTATTGGAAAAAAGGTTAAATCTCTATTGGACGAACAACAGAAGAAGCTTATAGACGGGATGATTAAAAACGGCATCGACGAGAAGACCGCCGAAAAGATTTGGGAGCTTTTTCCGCCGTTCGCCAGATACGGCTTCAATAAGAGCCACGCGGTCTGCTACGGCCTTATAAGCTATCAAACCGCTTATCTTAAGACGCACTATCCGGTGGAGTTTATGACCGCTTTGTTAAACCACGCGAACGGGGATACTGAACGCATCACCTTCCTGGCGGCCGAGGCGGAACGGATGGGAATAAAAGTCCTGCCGCCGGATATAAACAAGAGTTTGGGACAGTTCTTCCCGGAAGAAAAAAATATCCGCTATGGTTTGGCAACCATTAAAAATCTCGGGGCGAACATTACTGAGATAATTGTTAACGAAAGGATGATGGGGGGTCCGTACCAAAGCTTAAGCGATTTTATGGTCAGAGTAAGCCACCGCGACTTGAACAAGAAATCGCTCGAGTCGCTTACCAAGACCGGAGCACTTGACTCTTTGGGCGTGGAACGGCAGAAGATACTCTTTAACACGGACACGATGCTGAAGTCGGTAAGCGGCGCGAAGAAGCTTCTGCAGAGCGCGCAGGACTCGCTTTTCGGGGCGGCTTCTACCCCATCTTTTAAACTACTGGAACCGGAAAATCCGGCCGGAAAAACGGAGAAGCTGGCGTGGGAAAAGGAGCTCTTGGGCATTTATTTCACCGAGCACCCGTTAGTCGGGTACCTCAACGGGCCAGCCGCGAAAACGAAACGATACACGCCGATCTCCAAAGCGCTGGAGCTTGAGGAGAACAAGGTGGTAAGAATCGCCGGAGTGATAATCAAAGTTCAGCGAGTCGTAACCAAGAGCGGCCAGCCGATGGTTTTTGCCAAAATAGACGACTTGAGTAATACTATGGAGGTACTTATTTTTAACAGCGTCCTCGAGAAAAACCAGGGCATTATAGAGGAAAACAACATAGTCGATGTCGTGGGGAAGATTTCCAAGAAGAACGGGGAGGCTAAGATACTATGCAACGAGATAAGCAAGATAAACATCTAGACGAAATTCGCCACTCTTTGGCGCATCTTTTGGCCGCGAGCGTTCTTAAAAAATTTCCGAAAGCCAAGCTTGGCATAGGGCCGACTATCGAGACCGGCTTTTATTATGATTTTCTTCTACCGAGGCCTCTGGCGGAAAACGAGTTAAAAGAACTCGAGAAGGAGATGCGGGGATTGGTTAAAGCCCAGTTGCCCTTTAAGGGAGAAAAAGTAACTCCGGCGCAGGCGCGCAAGTTATTCAAAGAACAACCTTTCAAGCTGGAGCTTATAAAGGAGTTCGTGAAAGAGAAGAAGCCCTTGACTGTTTACCGCACAGGCGATGTGTTCACCGATCTCTGCCGCGGAGGTCATGTCAAGAACACGAAGGATATAGATCCCAACTCGTTCGCGCTTAAAAGCACGGCCGGAGCGTACTGGAGAGGAGACGAGAATAACCCGATGCTCACGCGCGTCTATGGTCTGGCATTCGCTACCCCTAGGGAATTAGAGGAGCACTTAAAGATGATCGAAGAGGCGGAGAAGAGGGATCATCGTAAACTTGGAAAGGAGCTGGGCTTATTTGTCTTCTCCGATCTGGTCGGGCCCGGACTTCCTCTTTATAAGCCAAAGGGGGCATTCATCCTGCAGAAGATAAAAGAGTACTCCAACGAGATACGGAAGGAGCTCGGATACGAGGAGGTGCACACTCCGCAGATAAACAAAGCGGAACTGTTTAAGATCTCCGGGCATTATGACAAGTATAAGGACGACATGTTCCGCGCCCGCTCCAACTATACCGAGGAGGAGTACTTCCTGAAGCCTATGAACTGTCCACAGCACACGCAGATTTACGCCTCGGAAACCAGGAGCTACAAGGAC
>JACWAO010000043.1 GCA_014874305.1 Candidatus Colwelliibacteriota bacterium
ATATGGCCAAAAAGGAAATCGCCGGCGGAGTGGTGCATAAAATGCCAGCGGACTTTCGTAAAGCGATCGAGTCCGATTGTGTCGTGAAAGACGTATGGGCGGATATCACGCCATTGGCGCGCAATGAGTGGATATGCTGGGTTACATCCGCTAAGAAAAACGAGACCAGAAGCCGCCGCATAACCGTCGGTCTTGATAAGATGCGCAAAGGCATGCGCCGACCTTGCTGTTGGGCTGGTTGTCCTCATCGCTGAAAGAGAATAAACGTTTTAGTTTTTCCGCATTAACGCAAAAATAATGAAAGTCATTTCGCCCGACATATCATTCATAATCCCCCATCTGCTTATGGGATCCCAGCCGACGAAAGAAGTTTATAGGCGTCTCGAGAGCGACGGGGTAAGGCTGATAATTAACACCAGGGTGTTCTCTGATAATGGAAGGAGGACATCCATACCTGTAGAGAACTTCAGAGCAATAGATGCCCCGTTCTTTCCGCTTCCAATGAATGATCTTTTTATAGGGGCGGAGTCGGCTATCCGGTTAATAAAAAATGAGCAGACTGTTTTTGTTCACTGCCGGTACGGAAGACACCGCTCGGCTTTGATGGCGGCTTCTATTCTTATCGCTTTAGGTTATTCTTCCGACGAGGCGATCAGTATGATTAAAAAAGCCCGGCCGGAAGCCAACCCGAATATTTTTTATATTAAAAGAAGAATCAAGCAGTTTGAGGCGGAGTGGAAGAAAAGACACTTTGCCCTATAATATTTCTTTCTTTTCGTCATTCTGAATCCGCCGAAGCTCGCGAGCGAAGGTGGACGAAGAATTTCGTAGTAAATAAAGAAGTTGACGCTGGCTCGGGAAAGTGGTATTTATAACCCGTTAATAAGGACTTGGTCTTTCAGGAAGGACGGTGCGGAAATGGCAGAAAACCGTTATGGCATCGAGGTAGAGGTTCTGCGAGACGAAAAAAATGAACCTTACAGAGTCGTAATGGTCTGGAGAGGCATCGAGATAAGGTTCGACAAGGGAAGCGACAACTACATCTCAGAGGCAGGTCGTGTTTCCCTCTATGGCTCCAGGACCTATCCGGAGTTCCCGAGCGAGATATACAGGGTGATCGTCGGCATCGCCGCGGGAAGTCTCGGAGGAAGCTTTCGCCCTAAGCGAAAGGGACAGCGACGGCGCGTCGGCTAGTTGAACTTTTTTCGGTAATAAGAGGGAGGCCTTAGGTCTCCCTTTTTGTTCAAACCAAAAACCGCCTGCGTACGCAGGCGGTTTTGTATTTCTTGTTCTAGAATTTCTAGTGGCTTAGAGTGGCGTTATTTCCGCTTATATTTGCGGTTATTCCCAAATACTGTTCCAGGAACGAAACCGGAACCATGGTGAATCCAGTATTATTCACTACGGCCAGATAAGGGGGAGCAATGGACACGGTCTGTCCGTTTACCGTCGCTGTGTCCTTATTGATCCAAATCTCAGCAGTAGTGCCATTGAAGTTAATCGTAACCGATTCGTCAGTTCCGTCTGGGTTTGAAGACCAGTTTACAGACGCACCAAACGTCTGCATCGGTTCTCTTATTGGTATGTAGTAAGTGCCGTTAGTTATCGCGGGCGCGGCATACATATAAACAGTGCCACCGTTGTTTACGGTCATATTAGGATTTCCAACCGTGAAGTACTCGGTAAGCTGAGAGGTGGATTGCTGTGTTTGTGTTTGAGTCTGGGTCTGAGTCGTTTGTTGGACGTTATAGGCTACGCTGACCTCGTTGCTCAAGGGACCTTCCACGCCAGTGCTGTTTACACCGGAAACCTGGTAGTAATAGGTGTTACCGGACGAGACGCTCGTATCAAGGAAGGATGGCCCACCGGTCTCTCTCCCGTAATAAG
>JACWAO010000044.1 GCA_014874305.1 Candidatus Colwelliibacteriota bacterium
ATGTCAGGGACAATATTCTCCTAAAGAAGAACTGGAGGATAAAATTAGCGAACTCTTTAAGGATATGTCTTTTAGCAAGGAGTTAATAGATATGGTTATTAAAAAGGCTAAAGCCTCCACAGAAGCCGATAGGCAGGGTTATAGGGCTAATGTGGATCGGCTAACCGCACAGCGTAATAGCCTATTAACCAGAAAAACGATAGCCGAGAACAAACTCCTGGGAGACGTGTTATCTGACGATGATTTTATAAGGATCAGGCAGGAAATAGAATCCGGGGTTAGCTCAATTGATGCCCAACTGGCAAAACTGGAATTAAACCAAGGAGAGAACATAGACGTAGTTAGGGAAATATTAAAGCTTATAAGGAACATGCAAAACTCTTATGAAAAGGCCACTCCTGAGATTAAACACCAGTATCTAGCTATGTTCTTTAAGGCAATATACGTCTCTAACGGCGAAATACAGGAGGTTATATATACTGACCTTATAAACGAGCTAATGCGCTTAAAACACCTGTTTAAGTCAAACAAAGGGGTAGTAATACCTACTAAAAGCAGAGTTATAATAAGCCACGAGATGGGTGCCTAACCGGATTCGAACCGGTACTAGGGGCTCCACAGGCCCCGGTGCTAACCATTACACCATAGGCACCATGCGTCTATCGACATATTTTTATCAAAAGACACGTGCCCCCGAGAGGAATCGAACCCCTATTTGGGGATTAGAAGTCCCTCGTTCTATCCATTGAACTACGGGGGCAGGCTAAGCTCATATTAACTGCCGATCGCTCAAAATTCAAGAAAAAATAAAGGGGCCTCGCGCTAGTAGCGCGAGAGCCCCTGATATGAAGGAATGGGGCAAGGCTTACCGAGTAAACGCTCCTCCGTTACGGTACGGAGGCGACGGTAGGCACCAGACCTACTAGAATCAAGTCCGGTGTTGGTCGTCATTCCGAGACCGGCTCCGTCTTCTAGGACGGGGGTATAGTGCACCTGCCCGTCCACCGTCGTCCACTCGATGCCAGTGATTTTCATATTCCTACCAACAATTCCCAACGCCCAGTCCCCTCCTAGTGGGTTCAAAGATGAGATTATTAATACAATAAACCAGGCGTTTGTCAATAGTTACCTTTGTGCCCCCGCGGGGAATCGAACCTCGATCAGCACGTTAGGAGTGTGCTGTTCTATCCATTGAACTACGAGGGCGTAGTCAAAGATTAATATACTGGAAAAGCGGCTTTAATTGCAATTTAGATGCCCGCATAGTAAGATTTTTTGGAAGCGCCGCGGTAGCTCAGTGGTAGTAGCGCATCCCTGAAGAGGATGGCGTCGGGGGTTCGATTCCCTCCCGCGGCACACTTCGACTTGCTTCGCTCGCTCAATGTAAACCACCATGAGTCCTGAAACATGAAACGTAAATCTTAAATTTAATATCGAAAATCTAAAACTTTCGGCTCCAGATTTTACTTTTTATATTTAAGATTTTAAATTTTCAATACCCGTGTTTCACAATTTAAGATTTCGGGGTGTAGTATAGTGGTAGTACGCATACTTTGGGAGTATGTAGTCCCAGTTCGATTCTGGGCACCCCGACAAAATCTCTTTTAAGCACTCTCTTTATAGAATACCGGCGAAGGAAAATAAGCTGTATAATAAAGTTATGAAAGACGAGATATTAAACTTCCCGCGTCAGTTTTCGTATAAGCCGGAAATTCATAATTCAGGAAAATTTAAAATGCGCCGCGAGTTTATAGTAGCCGGAATGGGCGGATCGCACCTTGCCGCGGATTTGCTAAAGATGTGGAGTCCGGAAATAAGTTTAATCGTGCACAGCGATTACAACCTCCCCTCTCTCCCAAAAGAAAAACTAAGAAAAACTTTAACCATAGCCAACTCTTATTCAGGCAACACAGAAGAGACGATAAGCGCGTTCGAATCGGCCCGCAAACTAAACCTTCCTCTTATAGCAATAGCGACCGGTGGGAAACTTCTCGGCCTGGCTAGAAAACACAAGACTCCGTACATAGAAATACCAAAAACCAATAAGGAGCCGAGAACCGCGATCGGTACCAGCTTTGTCAGTCTGCTTAAAGCCACGGGAAATAATGCCGGATTAAGAGAGGCCCGCGAGCTGTCGTCTATGCTGGAACCAAAAACCGCATACGCCGAAGCAAAAGGACTTGTTAGAAAAATATCCGAACGGTCTTTAATCATCTACTCCTCGGAGCGTAATCACGCGTTGGCTTACATCTGGAAAATAAGCATGAATGAGACGGGAAAGATTCCGGCGTTTACCAACGTGTTTCCGGAATTAAATCACAACGAAATGAACTCTTTCTCTAGGAAGATAAAGAGCGCGAAAAACAGCCCTTTTTACTTTCTGGTACTTAAAAGCGAAGATGATCCGCCGCGTATACAAAAAAGAATGGGCGTGCTGGAGAATTTACTGCAAAATAGAAACCGGCCGGTTAAAGAAATAAACTTTGGACACGGTTCTAATTTAAAAGACGTTTTTCAAAACGTCATGCTCGCTATGTGGACCTCCTATTTTACAGCGGAAGAAGAAGGCGTAAATCCGGACAGAGTAGCTATGGTTGAAGAGTTTAAGCGCTTGTTAGCTTAGGGTCGATTTAAAAATGGGCTGTGGGCCTATCTATAGATGGGTTCTAGTTTGTCAGCGAGTCGAACTGAGCCATTAGGCCCTGATATTTCGAATTTAAATCGTTTATGGAATTCGCTTGGGAGTTCATGTCTGAGATGACGCTATTAATTTGTTTGGGAGATATTGACCAAGCCCCTCTTTCAAGTCTTGTTCGCAGTAAGTCCAAAAGCTGGTAGGTGTAGTTGTTATAGCTTATCAATCCTTCCACTATCTGCGATTCGGAAAGTATTGCTTGCAGTCCTATCCTCGCCGCCGCTTCCGGCTTGACGCTCGAAAGGTCCGTAGCCATGATTCCCAACTGCTTAGAAAGCTCCACGGCGTTTGCCCTGGCAATATTATTTTGATTAATTTCCTCAAGCACTAAATTTAATCCGGCGGTGTATTCGCCGCCGCTTTCATCTTTCTGGATAGACTGGAGATTAACTACTGAGTTTTGGGAAATACTTATTATTTTCTGAGCCGAGTCCCCGCCGGCGGCGCGGGCTTTAAGAAATTCCGGCGGAACGTAAGGGCGCCCGGAAGTGTCCAAAAGCCTTATAAGAAATGATAAAAGAAGAGCCGCCGCAACTATAGCGACAACCCAAACCCAGTTCCGCCTGATGATTCCTACACGGGTAAGCATTTTTGGCCATTTTAGCCGATTTTCTACCTTCTGTGAAGACCTGGCGGCACTTCATAAAGGATTACGTACGCGCCAGCCGCCAAAAAATCCTTCGCGTCTTCGGGAGTATGTCAAGCCTTCAGAATTCCCATAGAAAGGGGGGAATACGGAATAAATAGAGGTGTTTGCGATACTATTCAGTATAATGCAGTGGGGCATCAAAGGTCGCAAAAAAATGAGTAAATTTATACAAAATGCAAAAAAGGAAGTTATTCATAACGGGAGGAGTTATTGTTTTAGCATTAGCGGTTTCTATCGGAATTTCGAAAGGCGCTTTGGCGGCGGGGAACAATCCGGCTCCCCAGCACGGGGATCAGGGTTGGGGCGCCGCTATCGCCAGCGGGTTTGAAACTAGTTTTTCACATGCCTTCAACCAGATAATTGGATCCGGAATACTTGAGAGATATGTTCCCTCAACCCTCAGCATAAGCCCTAGCGGGCATATAAGAATAACTGGCGGGAGTGTTACTGCGGCATCTTCGAGCTCCATTACTGCGAGCGTTTGGGGATTAAGCTTTAACGTGGTCCCAGGGAATTCTGTGCTTGAAGGTCCGGATCAGCAAGCTATCTCCGCTTCGGATATACAGGTCGGAGACAAAGTTTCCGTAAGCGGCATGTTAAACCCGAGCACCGAGATGATTAGCGCGGATACGATAGTTGATTACTCGTTTGTAATTCAGCAAGGGCCGTCTCCTTTGCAAGTGAAGCTCAGTGCCCTGCTTCAACTCTTGCAACAACTTCAGGTCCAGCTGATGCAAATGCAAACCGAGATAACCAGCACAGTATCTTCGTCTACATCGGCACCGACGTCCACCGCAACATCGACGTCCTCGTCGACTCCAACTAGCACCTCTACAACTACATCAACTTCTACCCCAACATCGACTCCGACTTCTACTAGCACCTCGACTTCGACATCAACACCAACGTCGACGTCAACGTCAACACCCACCTCGACTTCGACGTCTTCTAGTACTTCCACCTCTACTAGCAATACGTCGTCTACGACGTCCGTAAGTTCCACCCCCACCTCAACTTACGCCACGTCTACTACGTCGACAACGTATTAGAGATCGGATAAAAAGCAATTAAAGCGCCCCCCATAAATTAGGGGGCGCTTTTATTCGTGTTTTTACTAATCGAGATGTCTTAATGTATAATCTAAACAGTTTAAAGGTCGTTTAATTTATTAAAAAAATGAGTAAAAGTAAAATACTAGCAGGATTTATTGTTTCGTTTATCGCGTTGGCGGTGGTTATAGGAGTATCGAAAGCGGTTTTGGCCGACGACAATCAAGGTAATCAGAGTGGAGATCAGTCAGGAATTGGTTCGGCAATTAGCCAGACAGCGTCCCAGAGCACGTCCTCTTCCGAAGGAGAAAGCTCCGCTAGTCAGAACAGCCAGGACAATTCGTACTCATATTCCAGCGCCTGGACCGGACAAGCGCGCGAATTGGAAAACGCTTTTTCCAATGCTTTCGGCAATGCGGTACAGTCAGGAGTGAAGGCCAGCCAGATGCCCTCGAGCTTGAGCGTAGACCCGAGCGGACACGTTAGAATAACCGGCGGGAGCGTAACGGCAGAAGCGTCGAGCTCAATTACCGTGAGCGTTTGGGGGCTAAGTTTTAACGTGAACTCATCTCAGGCCCAGTTTGCCGGATCCGATCAGAAAACCATCTCCGCTTCGGACATACGGGTTGGAGATAAGACTACCGTTACCGGAACACTCGATCCGACAACCGGCGCTATCAATGCCCAGGTCATCGTCGACTACTCGTTAGTAACAAGACAAGCAACTAGTACCATACAATCCAGGATTAACCAGCTCTTACAACTCATACAGCAGCTGCAGAGCCAGTTAAACAGCATACAGGGAGGTACGAGCACTACTTCATCGGTTACTACCACTACCGCGGCTACATCGACTTCCGATTAATCCTCGGTGGTTCGCTCAAAAAACGCTCCTTGTAAGGGAGCGTTTTTTGGCTTAAAATCACTCTAGTTTAGACGGATATTAGTATCCAAAGCGGGATTAGTATAGTGGTAGTACGCTACCTTGCCAAGGTAATGGCGCCGGTTCGATTCCGGTATCCCGCTCAGAGATTAGACATTTCTGAGTGAGGCTCGCCCGCTCGGTTGGGCGGGGCGGCCCGCTTACTATAGACAAGAAGACGCTCTCCCTTGCCTATTTGATATAAAACCGGAAATGTGTATATAATGTTCGGGTTAAGACTAAGA
>JACWAO010000045.1 GCA_014874305.1 Candidatus Colwelliibacteriota bacterium
GCCGCCGTTAGTGACGACCAAAATAGCTTCCATCCGCTTAGTATCCACAAAGAAAGAAGTACTTCGAACGCGGAGAAGACTATGAGCCAGTTCATAAGTGGCCATGTCTTACCTAAGCCCATGGGAAGAAATCCTATCCAGGAGGATGGATTCAGGATTGACGAGGCCGCGGCGTAGATAAAGACAAAAGCGAGCGCTAATCTTAAAAGTATTTCAGCTTCTTTTTTCATCCGGTTAATTATAACATTTACCCCGTAAAAGCCCCGTCTTTTTTAGGTGGAGCTCGACTATTCGTATCTCAAAGCTTCTATGGGACTTTTGTCCGCGGCTTGTCTTGCTGGATAAAGACCAAAGACAACTCCTATTAATGCCGCGACGCCAAAACCGATTACAGCCGCCCCAACGGGGAACACAAAACTCCAGCCGGTAGATAATAGTCTGCCGAGCACCAATGATAGAAAATAAGATATAACCCCCCCGATTATTATCCCAAGTATCCCTCCTGCGGCGGTAAGCATTACGGCCTCGGCGATAAATTGCCGGAGTATGTCTATCCTTTTCGCTCCCAACGCTTTGCGCAATCCTATCTCGCGCGTTCGCTCAGTAACGGATACCAGCATTATATTCATTATTCCTATTCCGCCAACGATAAGAGAAACGGCGGCCACGGCGGAAAGCAGGGCGGTCAAAAGAGAAGTTATCATACTGACTCTTGAAGCGGCATCGGCTTGGGTTAGGACGTAAAAATCATCTTTGCTGGGATCGGTAATTCCGTGCTGGAAACGCAGGACGCGGGTTATGTCCGCGACAACTTGCGGAACATCTTGTTTTGAATTCGCCTCCGCGATTATGGTATTGAAATATTTTATTCCCATAAGATAATCCTGCGCGGTGGTATAGGGGATTATAACCAAGTCATCGACGTTAAACACGAAAACCTGACCCTTTGGAGCAAACACTCCTATTACGCGGAAATTTTTATTATGTATTCTTATTGTTTCACCAATCGGGTTGGATAGGCCGAAAAGCTGACTGGCAACATTGCTTCCTATTATCGCAACACTCGCCCGGCTGTTAATATCGTCCTGAGTAATAGAGCTCCCTGTCGCGGGATAAATCTGCAGAATATCCTGAACACCAGACGATGTTCCCAGGATTGTGGCGTCGCTTTTGACTACCCCTTGATATGAGATGTTTCCAGGGACGACGACTACCGGAGCTATGGTTTTAAGATTGGGAACGTTATTCGGATTCTCCAGCGCGGTTAAGTCGCTGTTTTTTAATGAATCGGAGAAAAGCCCGGTAAAAGCGGATGGGCTTGTCGGCGGTTTCCCCGGGCTTATCCTTATGGTGGCGGGTCCTAAACTGTTTAGCTGGCTTAAGATACTCGCCGTAGCACCCTGCCCAACCGATTCTATGATAATAATCGCCGCCACGCCTATTACTATTCCAGTAATCGTTAAGCCCGACCTCAGCTTATTGGTCTTAACTCCTTCTACCGCGGTTCTTAATGTGTATTGAAACCTCATTTTTGGTAATCATCGAGACTCTTTCTTCTTTTGACGGGGGAATCGCTTTCCACCGCCCCGTCCTGCAGTTTTATAATACGCAAGGCATGTTCGGCGGTAACGGTTTCATGGGTAATCAGCACTATAGTGTGGCCGTTCTTATCGTGAAGATTCTGTAAAATATCTATAACTACTTGTCCGGACTTGGAGTCTAAGTTTCCGGTTGGTTCATCTGCCAGAATTAACAGGGGATCGGTTACCAGGGCTCTCGCAATCGCCGCTCTTTGCTGTTCTCCGCCGGAAAGCTCGGACGGTTCGTACCCCGCTCTCTCGCTTAATCCTACCGAGTCTATCGCTTTTAGGGCGCGTTCGTTCCATTCCTTTTCTGGGACTTCAGAGTAATATAGCGGAAGCTTCACGTTTTCCAGCACGGAAGTCCGGGGTAGAAGATTAAATGACTGGAAGACGAATCCTATCTCTTTATTGCGCAGGCGGGACATCTCGTCGTCCGTGTATGACCCCGCGAGTTTTCCGTTGTAGAGATATTCTCCTCCGGTTGCCTTGTCTAAAAAACCGATAATGTGAAGCAGGGTGGATTTTCCGGATCCGGACGCCCCCATTATAGCGACAAACTCTCCTTTTTCTATCTTGATGTTTATGCCGCTTAATGCTCTAGTCGGCGATTTGCCGCCATAAACTTTTTCTAAATTTCTAGCCTCTATTAAAGCCATAAAATTAACTGCCAGAGATAGTATAGTTTACAACCTCATCGCCCTGCTTTAATCCTGAAACAACCTCTACCGTTCCATCAGATCCCGTGATACCGGTTGTTATCTCGGTTTGTACCGGCGTAGACGATGAGGCGGTTTTAAGCAAAACGTAACTTTTTCCACCGTCATATATAACCGCGCGCTGGGGAATTATAAGCGCGTTGTTTTTGGTGGCCGTTACTATGTTTATATTGGCGGTCATTCCCGCCTTGACCGGTTCGGGCCGGGTCATAAACTCGAACGTTACCTTGTATGTTGGGACCCCTTCTATAACAGTCTCTCCCGGGTCTATGGAGATGACTTTGGCCTGGAAGTTTACGCTGTCGCCATATGCATCAAGGGTTGTGCTTGCCAGATCTCCGACGGCCACTTTGGCTATGTCCGAATCGGCAACATAAGCCTCTATTTGA
This sequence comes from Candidatus Colwelliibacteriota bacterium, assembly GCA_014874305.1. Taxonomy (GTDB): domain Bacteria; phylum Patescibacteriota; class Minisyncoccia; order UBA6257; family Colwellbacteraceae; genus JACWAO01. The sequence continues at coordinate 2,689 of JACWAO010000045.1, forward strand.
AAATTATTCTTGGATATTACGGTTATGACCGGAGAATTTGCCGTTGCCACCTCGCCGGTTTTGATGTTAACCGTGGAAACCTGCCCGTCAATCGGAGAATAAATCGTCGATTTTACCAGTTGATCCTTATAGAGCTGGACGCTGGCTTTAGCTTGCTCCACCTTGGCCTCGGCGGCGGATATGTCTGTGGGAGTAGCGGACGCCTCGGTTAGACTCAAATTCTTTTCCGCTAGATTCAAAGCGGCTTCCGCGGAGGAAAAATCGCTCTCGGCCGCGGAAAGCGAAGTTACCGCTCCGGTAACCTCCAAACGCGCCGCGGAAATATCGCTTTGCCACGCGGATATGTCGGCTGATGTTACGGAACCGGCCGGCACCGCCTGGTTTATGGCCTCGGATGCCTGGGTTAGAAAATCCGTGATTTGGTTAAGGTAATTTATCGAGGTCTGTTCACTGGCTTCCAGGTCCGAACTTGATGATAAGTTGAGCGTCATGTTGTTCCAGCTGTTCAAAACATTTTGGATTGATATCCGCGCGTTTAGTAAGTTTATTTGTAACTGTTGATCGCTAATAGAAATAAGCAGGCGGGGATTGTTGGATGTCGGGTTGGTAAATACCTCGTCTGTTTTAGTTCTCACCGCGTCATTAGCGGATACATAAGAACTTTGAATGGCGCTCAAGAGAGTTTGGCTGGAACTATTAAGTGAGGACTGCGCGCTTTGCACGCTTGCCTGTTTCACTTCTATCTCCTGCGGCGTGGCCCCCGATATCAAGCTTGCCAGGTCGGATTGTTCAACCTGCAGATTGGCTTCGGCCTGGTTGAGATTCGCCTTGATGGTTGATGGATCAAGACTTGCCAGCGCTTCGCCGCTTATAACATCTTGTCCCACGCTTACGCCTACGCTAACCGCCTGACCGCTTTCAGTAAACGCCAAATTAACGCTGTGAGCCGCGGTTACGTTTCCCGTGACACTGACGGTTTGCGTTATCTCCCCCTTACGAACGGATATAAAACTGTATGGAGACTTGGATTTTGGCCAAAAACCATAAGTTATCAATCCCACAATAGCCGCCGCTACTATATAAATTATAAATTTTCGCGTTAATAAACCTTTCATCGTCCTTATAGCACTATTTTACTATATTACATCCGATGTTATTCTTATAAAAGGAAAAATCATATGGATATAGAAATAGACAAAAATAAAACATCCTTGGTTGTTATCGATCTGCAGAAAGGAATAGTCGGATTGTCATGCGAGCCTCATTCCGCGGAGGAGGTGGTCGTTAACGCCTCAAAAATAGCCGAAGCATGCAGAGAAAAGGGGATGCCGGTGTTTCTCGTGAGGGTTACGCCATCGGCGGACATGAAGGACAGTCTTCATCCGCTCTCGGAACACCAAATGAACCGCGGCCAGTTCCTGCCGGACTGGGCGGACATAGTTCCGCAACTTGGGCCAACAGAAAAAGATTTTGTCATTACCAAGCATCAATGGGGCGCGTTTTACGGAACCGAACTCGATCTTCAGCTCAGAAGGCGTGGGATAGATACGATTATCTTGTGCGGAATATCTACCAATATAGGAGTTGAGAGTACCGCCCGTTTCGCTTACGAGTACGGATACAATCAGATTTTCGTGGAGGACGCGATGTCCGCCTTAAACGAGGAGGAGCATAAAAACTCCGTTCAGGGAATCTTCCCGCGAATCGGCCTGGTTAGAAAGACCGAGGAGATTTTGTCCGCGTTGCAGTGATCTTTATATTGACAACTCCGAGGTTATCAACTTGCCCGTCTTAACGATGGGTCTATACTGAAAATAACAGGTTATTAAATTGAACTGTTTGTGTTGAATGTTCCGATCTTGTTCTAGTTGAGAATTTAGGCGCCTAGCGCTTAAAAATACCGTTTAAATCAAGGGCTTAATTAATCGTGGCTGACGGCAACGAAGAAAGAAAAATAAAAGTCTTAATGTTTGGATGGGAGTTCCCTCCATACAACAGCGGCGGCTTAGGAGTCGCGTGCTACGGGTTGTCGAAAGCCTTGGCTGAACGCGGGGTTGAGTTGTCTTTCGTCCTTCCTAAAAAAATCGATGTTAATCCCGGTTTCCTGAAGCTTATATTCGCCTCCCCCATAGAAATAAAACTGAGATTTTTCGATTCTCTTCTTTCGCCGTACATCTCCTCCAGGGAATACAACGAACGCAGAACTGCTTCCGGCGGCGGACTGTATGGCTCGAGCTTATTTGATGAGGTGCGCCGTTACGCCAGCTTTGCCGGAGACATAGCTAGAACGGAGGAGTTTGATGTCATACACGCCCATGATTGGCTGTCGTTTCCCGCAGGAATAGAAGCAAAGAAAGCGACGGGCAAGCCGCTTGTCGTCCACGTGCACGCCACGGAGTACGACCGCACGGGGAATGGCAGTATAAACCAGCATGTTTATGAGATAGAAAAAGAAGGAATGACGAAGGCGGACAAGGTTATAGCCGTCTCCGGCTTTACTAAAAACAAGATAATCGATGGATACGGCATACCCCCCTCAAAAATAGAGGTTGTGCATAACGGAGACGATCCGTCATCCGCGAGCGGGGAGAGCGGCGAGGAGGGATTACTCCCGCGCATAAAAGAAGCCGGGTATAAGCTGGTTCTTTTCGTCGGCAGGTTTACTCTGCAGAAAGGGCCGGATTATTTTCTCCGGGCCGCGAAGCGCGTTCTTGAAATTGAACCCAAAACTTTTTTCGCGATGGTCGGATCGGGCGATATGGACTCACAGCTTAGGAGAGAATCCGCCGAGCTCGGAGTCTCGGGGAGAGTAATCTTTACCGGTTTTCTGCGCGGGGGAAAGTTGGCCGACGCTTTTAGGTCGGCGGATGTTTTAGTGATGCCATCGGTCTCCGAACCCTTCGGCATAGTCCCCTTGGAATCGTTAAGGAACGGGACGCCGGTAATCATCTCAAAACAGTCCGGCGTGTCGGAGATTTTAAATCAGGCGCTCAAGGTCGATTTTTGGGACGTGGAAGAAATGGCCAACAAGATAGTTTCCGTTATGCGCCACCCTTCTCTTGCCAACCAGCTCGCGCGCGGAGGAAAGGAGGAAGCGAATGCCGCCACCTGGCCGAAGGCCGCGCTAAAGTGTATAAATATTTATAAGTCCGTTTTAGCGCGATCTTAAACCAATGTCCGTCTGCTTATATTTTCACGTTCATCAGCCTTACCGTGTAAAAAAATACCGCGTTTTTAACATAGGCAATGACCATAGCTATTTTAATGATTCCTCAGACAGTCTTTTAAACAACGGGAAAATACTTAAAAAAGTCGCGGAGAAATCCTATCTTTCAGCAAACGCCGTTTTGCTGGAGCTTTTGAAAAATTATCCGGAGTTCAAGTTTGCCTTTTCGTTTTCAGGCGTTGTTTTGGATCAGATGGAGGAGTTTGCTCCGGAAGTTTTACAATCTTTTAAGAAACTGTCCGCCTTTGGAAAGAATAGAGTTGAGATTTTAGGCGACACTTATCATCATTCGCTGGCTTTCTTTTACTCGCTACGGGAGTTTGAGAGGCAGATAGAACTGCACCGCCGCAAAATCTTTCGCATTTTCGGAAAAAATCCTAAAGTTCTGCGCAATACCGAGCTTTCGTACAATAACGATCTGGCGCTTTGGGCGGAAAGGCATGGGTTTTTGGGAATACTCGCCGAAGGATGGGATCCGGTGCTCGGGTGGCGGAGTCCGAACTTTGTTTACATGCCTAAAGGCGGCAGACGAATTAAAGTTCTTTTAAAAAACTATCGGCTGTCGGATGATATAGCTTTTCGCTTCGGCGAGAGGAGCTGGAAGGAATGGCCCTTGACCGCGGAGAAGTTCTCCTCCTGGGTATCGGCTTCGCATTTGAACGGAGAAACGGTAAACTTGTTTATGGATTACGAGACGTTCGGGGAACATCAGTGGGCGGATACCGGAATCTTTGATTTTCTCCGCGCTTTACCGGAAGAGCTGATGAAGGATCGTTACAATAAGTTTTTGACGCCATCGGAAACGATTAAAAACTACCGCGCGGTCGGCGAGATAGACGTTCCGGGCGTGCTCACCTGGGCGGATACGGAGAGAGACTTGTCGGCCTGGACGGGAAACGATATTCAGAAAGAAGCCATACAGAAGATTTATTCCCTGGAAAATCGCGTTTTGCAAAGCAAGGATCCGGTTTTGATAGAGGACTGGCGGCGGCTTCAAACCTCGGATCACTTCTATTATATGTGCACAAAGTGGTTCGCCGACGGAGACGTGCACAAGTACTTTAATCCCTACGAAACGCCTTTCGATGCTTTTATTTCTTTCATGAATGCCGCAGAAGATTTAGAATTAAGATTGGATAACTTGAAAAGCAAAAGGTCGCTAGTAAGTTCGGGTTTAATTAAAACAAGATGATTAGAACTGCGTCGGTAAGCGGCAGAAGAACATCCGCGGCAAAGCCGAAACCATTATCAAAGGTAGAGGAAAGCCATCAGGCGTTTTGGGTCAACAACGGGCCGATACTTCATGGATTAAAAGACCTGGAAGACGCCCTGCTTAACATGGCTGACGAAACTTTTGCCTACCATGTTAATAAGCATAAGAACGACTTTGCCAAGTGGATTGCGGAGGCGTTAAACAATTCGGAGCTTGGGAAAAAGCTGGAACGCTCCAAAACGAAAAAAGCCTTCATTCAGGCATTACAAAAAGCGCTTCAAGAGATAGATAAATAGAGGATTTATGGCAAGATCGGTTGTTTTAGGGAATGGCAATATTCTGGTCGGGCTTGACGCTCGCGGCCAGGTTAGGGATTTTTACTTTCCCTATGTCGGTCTGGAAAACCATGTCGGCGGGGAAAGCGGAATATACCACCGGCTGGGAGTGTGGACGGAAGGGAGATTCAGCTGGTTCGACGATCCTGCCTGGGAGATAAAAATAGGATATGGCGGAGACACTTTTAAAAACATAATCTCCGCCAGGAACCGCGAGCTCGGGGTTGAGCTTGAGTTCGAGGACGTTGTCTATAACGAGAAAAACATCTTGGTAAGAAAAATAACCGCCAAATCCATCGGCGGAAAGAAAAACATAAAGTTGTTTTTCCACCAGGCATTCCAGATTTACGAGTCGCATCGGGGAGACACGGCTTATTTTGATCCGAGAAACAGTTCTGTTATCCATTACAAGGGGCGCAGAGCGTTTTTAATCAACGCTTTCCATAATGACAAACAGTTCGACGAGTATAGCATCGGGGTTTTCGAGAGCGAGGGGATGGAGGGCACGTATCGCGACGCGGAGGACGGGGTGTTATCCAAAAACGCCATCGAACACGGACAGGTGGATTCCGTCATCGGCATTTCAATGCACCTGGAAGAAGAAAAACCGGCCACAGCTTACTACTGGGTGGCGGCCGGAAAGTCGATAGAAGAAGTTTTCGAGCTTAACTCCTACGTGATGGAGAAAACTCCGGAACACCTCCTCAGGACAACCGGTGATTTCTGGAAGGCGTGGGTCAGCAGAGATTCCCTGCTTGCCGGACTGGATGAAAAATCAGCCAAGCTTTTCAGAGATTCTTTATTCGTTATCCGCGCCCATGCCGACAACAATGGCGCCATCATCGCCTCAACCGATTATGACATGCTCCAGTACGGGCACGACACCTATAGCTATATGTGGCCAAGAGACGCGGCGATGGCGGCTCTGGCGCTCGATAAGACCGGCGATACGCATATAGTGGAAAGATTCTTCGGTTTCTGCAACGACGTGATAACTCCGGACGGATACTTTATGCACAAGTACAGGCCGGATAAGTCTTTGGGAAGTTCGTGGCATCCCTGGATAAGAGACGGGAAGCTTGAGCTTCCCATACAGGAGGACGAAACGGCTTTGCCTTTAATAACCTTATGGGAGCATTATCGCGCTTCCAAAGATTTGGAGTTTGTCGAGCAGATATACAACTCCCTTATCAAAAGAGCGGCCGATTTCATGTGCTCCTATATAAACCAGAAAACCGGCCTGCCGCATCCGAGTTATGATCTCTGGGAGGAAAAGTATGGAACCTCGACCTTCACCTCGGCCGCCGTCTACGGAGCCCTTATGGCGGCGGGTAATTTTGCGAATCTCCTAGGCAAAGCTCAGGACGAGGAAAGGTACAAGAAGATAGCCGGCGGTATAAAGGAGGGGATAATAACCCACCTTTACGACAAAAAAACCGGAGTTTTTTATAAGATGATAAGCGATTCCGACGGCCACGGCGAGCCGGATAAAACCGTTGACGCGTCAAGTGTTTATGGTTTGTTCGCTTTCGGAGTTCTTGATGTTTTCGACGATAAGCTTGAAAAAGCCGTAGCCGAAACGGAGAAAATTCTGTCTCTGCGCACGGATATTGGAGGAACCGCGAGATACGAGGGAGACAGGTACTACAATTCCCCAAGACAAGAGGGAATACCGGGAAACCCGTGGTTTATATCCCACCTCTGGTTTACCAAATACCATATCAGCCGAGCGAAAAATAAAGGGGAGCTTGAGAAAGCGAAAGAAGGACTGGATTGGGTAGTAAAACACGCCGCCTCATCCGGCGTTCTTTCCGAACAAATTGATCCGGTAAGCGGAGAACTAATATCAGCTACCCCTCTTATCTGGAGCCACGCGGAGTTTGTCTTAACCGCTATGCTTTATCTAGATAAGAAAAACTCGCTTAATACGTGAGATGGACAAAAGACCCATCAGCAATCCTAATGGTTCCTTAACCTTTCAGTTCGCCTCGCTGGCTCATAGCTTTTTGCAAAGGACGGCCGTAGCTCGCGAGAGCGAAGGTGACCAGACTCAGGACGAGAGTTCGTTTAACTCACCCCTCGATGTTGCTCGGGGTAACGTAAACGAGCGAAGCTCGTTTACATTGATAGAACTCCTCATCGTCATCGCCATCATAGGGATCCTGGCCTCCGTCGTCGTCTTAGTCCTCAACCCGTCCCAACTCCTATCTCAGTCAAGGGATAGC
>JACWAO010000046.1 GCA_014874305.1 Candidatus Colwelliibacteriota bacterium
CGTATCGCGTACCACGAATCATGAATCGCAAAACGTAACTCACGGTACGAGGTTCGCGTCTCACGTTCCACAACTATCCATGACTAAAAACCACCAGGTTCTCCATATCCCTAAAGCCCAGGACAAGATTCTTCGCTGTGCTCAGAATGACGGAAGCGAAGAAGACGTATCGTTCAAAGCAACAAAGCGGAGCAGTACATCGCGTCATCCTGAACGTAGTGTCTCCTCCGTCCACCAAATGGCAGACTACGGAAGACCGAAGGAAGGATCTAGTCGTTCCAGCTTTACCCTCATAGAACTCCTCATCGTCATCGCCATCATAGGGATCCTGGCCTCCGCCCTAGTCCTCATCCTAAACCCGTCCCAGCTCCTGTCTCAGTCAAGAGACTCCTCAAGAATTCAGGAGATGGGTAGTCTGAATAGCGCGATATCTATGTATCTATCCGAAGGAAACTCCATACTGGGCCAAACTGACACCGTATACGTCTCTATTCCCGACCCGACCCTGGGAGCGGGAGCCACCTCCACCTGTTCCTCCTTGGGACTTCCAACGCTTCCTACAAACTGGAGTTATGAGTGTGTCTCAACGTCCTCCCTTAGAAACACCAACGGAACAGGCTGGCTCCCCGTAAACTTCCAAAACGTCTCCTCAGGCTCTCCCATCCCGGAACTCCCGATAGACCCGATTAACGCCACTTCGACCTATGAATACTATATGTATGTTACTAATGGTTCTTCATACCAACTTTCAGCTTTTTTAGAATCGACTAAATATCAATCAACCGCCATAAATAGCGGGAGCGGCAATCCGTATCTATATGAAACCGGAACCGGCATGTCGCTCGGTCCATACGAGGAGTTATTAACTAACGCCGATTTTAATACCGGCAGTCTAAGCGGGTGGATAAATAACGCTGGGGGGACGACGGGCGTAGTAACTTCGCCAACTCACTGGGCGCTCCACAGTGCTATCATCCAGGGCAGTAATTCTTATTGCAATAACTACTATATACAGGATATTCCCGTACAACAAAACACAACATATACGCTTAGCGCATGGGTTAAAACTGTGAGCGAGGTCGGCCGATCCGGGGTTTTATTGGCCAACACCTCCTGGGGGAGTTCAACGTCTTCGCTTATAACGGGAACCAATGACTGGACATATGTAAGCGTCAACGAAAATAGCGGGAGCAATACCACGTTAAGATTTACGGTGACGGTACAGTGGTGCGGTGGCTCGTCTCCCGGACAAGGACCTTCCGGTACCAGTTATTTTGCCGATGTTTCAGCTGTAGCCGGCTCGTTAACCGGCAACGAGCCGCGGTAATTTGTTTGTGTCCACACTAGCCATAGCTTGGGAATAGTGGTTATAATCTAGATATGTATGATGTTATCGCGATAGGAAGCACGACGATAGATTCGTTCTGGAAGACCGACTTCAAACTAATAAGCTCGAAAGAGGCTCCATCCGGAAAAGCAATTTCTATTCCGTTCGGAGAAAAATACGGAGTTGAGGATGTCGTGTTCACCTTGGGAGGTAACGCGGCAAACGCCAGCGCTACGTTCGCCCGTCAGGGACTAAAAACCGCTCTTTTTACGAAGATAGGCGGGGATTCGATAGGCGAGGAGGCGAAAAAGCATCTAAGCAAGAACGGAGTATCCTTGGACTTATTGGAATTTTCCAAGGACAAGCCGACGTCGTTCTCCGTATTGATGCTCCAGGGAGGAGAAAGAAGCATACTTACTTATCACGGCGCGATTAACGAGTTTACCCTAAAAAATGTCGGGCTTAAGAAACTTAAAAGCCGTTTTTGGTACGTCTCTCTTCC
>JACWAO010000047.1 GCA_014874305.1 Candidatus Colwelliibacteriota bacterium
AACCCGATCTTAATGCCAATAACACCATATTTTATCTGCTCTTCTTTTGAATAAAAGGCTCCAATTCCCCGTAACAACTCCTCTTTTGAAGCTCCACCGAAGTAGGACGGGGGAAAGTCAGAAAACATACTCTCGAAATCAGGATATCTATAAAGAGCCCTTACGGTTGTAACAACTTTTCTAGTCGAATCATCGTTGCCGGTAAATTCGATTTGGTCGCCAGGATTAATCTGTTGACGTTTCTCGTCGTATAAACGAGACTCTATAACTTTTTCACCGCTAGCGACCTTTCCGAAGGGCACAGCGGACAATTTCATTTTATATATCGTCATGTTAACCTATTATTAATATAGCTTTAAAGATCGTCAACCGCCTATCAGCCATCCTAATTTTATTTATTTTGCGAATATGAGCAGGCTCAGAAAATTAATGGAGAAATATGCGAGCGCCGCTTTGATTGATGATTGGCTTAAAGAAAAATCCATGGATCGTAAATTGCCGAACACGGATCAGATAGCCAGCATCTTCTACAAGGCGGCCAGAGATTTTAGAATAAAGAGACTAGGTATTAAGGATTTTTCCAAAATTTGCGACAACCTACTCTTTGGCGTTTATCTGGCTCATTTATCACCGAACTCCAGATTGGACAGCAGAGTGGAAACCGCTTTATGGAAGTTTGCCGACCCATCCGCTAGCGAGGTAGGTAAAGATGGTTGTCTTAAGAAGAAGCTTCACGATAAATACCTGGGGTTTGTAAATAAGAAGTTTGGGACAAGTAAATCGAAATGGTTTATAAAATTGATGGAGAGGTATTCTGCTCCTTCGGTTGTTAGATTGTGGTTCGATGAGCGTAAGAAACCGAGCGTTAAAGAAATAAGTAATATATTTTATAAATCAGCGAGAGACTTTAAGGTTGGAAAGATAGGTCTTATAACTTTTTCTTCCATTTGTATGGAGTTGTATTTCGACGCTTATTTAAGTGATAGAAAGAAATTTCCCTCGGGCCTCACTATTCAGAATAAAAACGGCAAAGTAAGAGCTGAAGTCGTTAAAGTAACTAGAACAAACGGAAAGTTTGTCGCTACCCGCTTAAAACTTCCTCCGCTGAAATCCGATCTCGACCCGAGAGTCGTGCGAGCCTTAGGCGCGTTTTCGGATTCGTATGGAAATGAAGCCGACAGATACTGGCGCCTTAAAAAAGAATTCCATGAAAAGTATCTGGGGTTTGTAAGGTAGATTATTGATGACCCGCCTTAATTTTATTGTAGCGTTGCGCTAAGACATCAACTGTGTTATCGATTTAACTAAGGGGTGGCGGCCTAACTTGAAGGAGGGGTTCTATAGTGGGACTCTTGGATTGGCTTTTTGGCAAGGGCGGGTCTAAGGAAGGTAACGAAGGCCCGAATCTTGTCACGACTACGAGCGTAGATCGGCCCGACGGCGGACAACACGTGACGGCTCATGTGGACGGAGCTCACACGAGCTGGAACGAATCTCCAACTGGCGATACAAGTAATCTGCACACAACCATCCACGAGAGAGACGGTAAGTCTAAGAGGGTCGTCGAACCCGACAAATAGGTAAGAGCGCCGCTACCTCTCTTACCCTTTGTTATGTCTGACACAATTTATCGCGGAGGCAACGCTATAAACCTACTCGGGGAGTATTATGATTCGATTTTAGTAAAAAGGTGGCTTGAGAATCATGATTACCCGAGCCTCGAGAGAATAGCCGACATTTTTTATAAGGTGGCCAGGGATTTTAAGGCGGGGAAGATAGATATTAACGACTTTTCTGGTATCTGCGATATTTTGTATTTCGATACCTATCTAAATATCAGTAAACACGATGGAGAAAACGATCTGGACGAGAGGATAAAAACCGCCTTATCAAGATTTTCCGATCCTTACAAGGAGGAGGCGGATGAAAACTGGCTGCTTAAAAAAGAATTCCATGAAAAGTATCTGGGGTTTGTAAAGGCCGAAGATGAGTCTAAGAAAGTAGGTAAGAATACCACCGCCCCCTCTTAACTTATTGAAGCTTAATGTTGATAACCACATATACCCCGAACTTTTTGCATAAAAGACATGTCTAATATTAGATTTATTATTAGTACGCTAGAACAAGAAAAGGATACTGTTTTGAGAGCGAATAGCAGTATGTATTTCCTGACTTCCAAAAAAATTACTTTTACTCTGCCGCGCGAGCCTATAGAGAAAGAGTATGACTTAGGAAAATATAAAGATTTTAAGGAGAAACTCGAGATGAAGTGGAAAGAGAAAGGCGCATATTTTCTGGAGAAACTCTTGACGTTCTTCCGTGAACCGCCCGACACGCGATTTACCGTGTTGATTACTAATTACGGCAACTGGGGATCATATGATTTAAGGAGTGGGACCGTTGTGTTAAATATGAACGCAACTAAGGACTGTATTTCCATTATTGAACACGAACTTGCGCATATTATGATCGAGCCTTTTATCCGCAGATATAATATAGACTTCGAAAAGAAGGAGTCTATTGTGGAAACGGTGTTGAGTATCTTGTCCTCCGCTTAATGCGTGGAAAATTGACGCAACTTTATGACAATAAGAATCGCGAAAAAGGACGATATTCCTGCCATCGTTCAAATTCATAAACAATGTGTCGGTTTGGTAAATGCGTTAGTTTATCCTCCATATGTCATTAATGAGTGGACCACTCAGATTACACATAACGCTGTCGCTGAACAATTTTTAAATTCGAAGTGGATAGTTATTGAAGAGAAGTGTCATATTGTCGGCTTTGCGCAATACTCGCTTGATTCTTGCGAGTTGTATCAGATTCAAGTCCTTCCTTCTTATGAAGGACTGGGATACGGAAAGAAATTGTACTTATTTTTTGAAAACGACTGCCGATACCGTGGGTGTAAGTTATTAAGGTTGAACGCAACGCTTAACGCGATCGGTTTCTATAAGAAGATGGGATTTCGCGAGGGTGGTCATGTCTCGTTTCCGCTCGCAACTACATCGTGTGAAATGGTTCGTATGATAAAGAGGTTGAGTTAAAAAGGCCGTGCTTTATCACGTAAATTATTGAAGTTGAACTTCGATAACTATACATTATTAAACCAGTTCTTTGATAATAGGTTTATCTTCTTAGTTGTGTTGGCCGGTAATTTTTTGTTGCTTATAACAATGATTTTGGGCTTCTGGTTGTAAAAAACATCTTTATGGACGCTTTGTATTATTTGAGGGTTTATCTTCTTAATCAATAAAAGGAGGCTGTTTATGTCAGAGTACCCGGTTTCTTCTTCAAGTATAATATTCATTATGAATTCGTATTTAGTAAGATTATTTTGCCATTCTGTTTTTGTTTCGCTAACAGCTCTTTTCTTTATGTCGTTGATAGATTTGATCGTAAGTAATTCGCTCGTAGGTTTTAATGTGGCATTTTTAGTAGCCGTAATGTACCTGGTTATTTTATCGAGCGGTATATGACTCCAGAAAACAATTAAACCTAGTTCCGGAAAAGTTTTTCTAAGGAAATTATTTGCGTATACTCCTTCCTGCCTTAACTCGGCGGATATTTTATTGGAATACTGTCCTACTATGCTTCTACAAAGCAAAGCGATGGCAATGTGTTTTGTGGCGCTTGTTTTTAAAGGTAGAGGATACCCTTGATATACTAAAGCAACATATGACGCGTGCTCAGCGCCAGTAATCGGCGACATTTTGTATACAAAATTTTGAAATTTCGCCGGCGTAAGCGCGCACTCTTTAGTGTCCGCGAACTTTCCGTTTATTTTACGGCCAGCGTAAGTAAGTTGTAATCCGTTGATTAACTTTTTTATCTCTTTTTCAAAGGAGTGAGGTAGGGTATGTGACCCGACAAATAAAGAAAACCTATCGCTAGTTTTTACGCTGTTATAATATTTTTTTAAATCCCCTAGAGATACTTTTTTACTGTTTTCTAACTCGTCGGATAACTGAATTGCGTACCTGCATTTCGAATTGGTAAATATTTTTTTAGCAACCAGATTGTAGACTAACGAGTCCGGTCTGTTTAGCGCGGAGACTGCCTCGTTAATTATAGAGTCTTTCTCGTACTGGAATGTTTTTTGATCTGTAAAAATTTCATTGTTTATGGTGTCTAAAATAGTTTTATATTCTTCCATAAATATTTTTGCTCTAGTTTTTATGGATATTCTTATATATTCATACCTTACTACGCCGGATATTTTTGTTTCTTCTTTTATATTCGGGAGTATGCGTCCGATAAGGTAATGCTCTAATAAATGGGCTAACACCTTGTTTTGCAAGTGGGAGTAATCAGAGTCTGCTATTTTAATTATTAAATCAGCGAATATTGCATCTGTCTTTTGAGGTAGTGACACGATATATACGTCGGGTCCTTTACTAATTTTCCGGTAGTTCTTATTAGGCACATGATGATTTTAGCTCTTATTTATTGGTATAAAAAGAGGCGTTGGTCTTTTGGACCAACGCCTTGCCGTGCGACTACTTACCGCTGTTGCCGCCGGAGCCGTTGTCGATACGCTACTTGCCGCCGTCAGAATCCGTCTTCCAGCGGCTACCATCTTGGTGTTCGGTGTAGTGCGGACCGTCCTCGTAGCCATGATAGGTCCTTGTGGACCCTTCGTCTGATCTCGAGACGCCGAACGCCTCCTTCGTCGCCAGAAGACCATGCTTCTTCCAGAAAGCCAGGACTCGGGCGCGATGGACCGACTCTTGGTTATGCAAACCGTCCTGCCAGGACTTAACAATACCTCTCGTTCCCCTTAACTTATTGAATATCCTCACCACTCCTCAGTCTACCCGAGGAGTGCCATATGTATGTGAACTTGTGCACCTTTGTTGCCTACATGTTTTCTATGTAGATAACGTTTTCGTCTGGTTCGGGTGGTTCGAAAGCGTCTATAGTCATTGTGACCAGCTCCTTACTAACGACAGATCGGCTTTTATCGTGAAAGTTTTTCTCCCAGCGTTCCATGATTACATCAACTGGAACATCGATATATATCACGGCCGCGTTCGCGCCAACTTCGCCGGCTATTTCGCGGAGTTTGTCTCGGCTTTCTTTCGTGTGGTTAGTGGAATCGTAAAGAACGTTTAATCCGCGGCTAAGAGCATCCTGTGATTTCTGGTACGAAGCGTTAAATATCTCTTCCCACTGCTTTTCGTTAGGCAGGTTGTTTAAGTCCCAGTCGAAGCCAGCTTTCTTAAATATCTCATCGATGCTCACATAAACAGCGGATGTATTTTTAAGAACCTCTCTGCTTAAATAAGTTTTGCCGGAGTAGGGAAGTCCGCACAAAATCCATAAAGTTTTATGGGAATCGTTGATAGCTTCTATTGCTTCGTTAAGCATAATTCTGACTTAGTTAATCTCTTTACGTATTTATTATACTAATTGATTTTGATCTGGATATGAAAAAGCCCGCCGGGACCGTGGTGGTCGAGGCGGGCTATGGGTGCGGACAAGGAGCGGAACGTCGTTAGCTCGCGAAGGTAATTGCTATACCTTGGTCAAGGGGATTGTACGTGATCTCTCCTCCCAGGAGAGATACTACCTCCCTGAGAGGATAGAACGCTGTCATAGCGTACCCTGGGTCTCCGCCGAGGGTAGCCATCTGTCCACTGGCTAGAGCAACGTCTCCTTGATCGGTACCGACTAACCGATCTCCAACTTGCCATTGCAACAAATTACCACCAGCAGTAGCGGCCTTCAAGATGATATCTTCTGGGTTGAAGGGGGTTGTCACCGTTGTCTTCACGCTCATCGCGTTCAGCAAGCTCGACAAGGCGTTGACCTCGATAAAAGTTGTGCCGAATGGAGCATGCGGAGCGTTGGTCAGGTTCAGAGACGATAGAGACATCTTGATGTGGGTTGCGCCCTTGATGTCTATATAAGAGTACTCAGTGCCGTATAGCACCTGAGTTGACCCTTCGTGAAGTAACGCGACGTATAGGGAATAAGGTGAACTGGCCGAAGCCTCGCTTTGAAGCGCTGTGATCTCCTGCTGGAGAGACGTGATCTGCTGTTCCAACGAATCAAATGACGGGGCAGGCGCAGAAGCCGCCGCTACGGATGGCGCGATCAGGGACAGGATAACCGCGAGAGCCGCGAGGATCCCCTTGAGGCCCTTCACCGTGAAAACCCTCTTTCTTGCCGCTCTTTGAGCAGCGCGCTAAGCCCATAAAGGCCCACCGCGCTGCTCAAAAAACTTATAATCATAAAGGAACAGTCTTGATAACTGTTTTCTATTATAACACGTAAACTGATTCTCGTCAACCGCTTGACACAAGGAGTATAATAAAAGTATGGACGATTCCCAGATGCATTCAATGCACGCTGAACATTCAAAACATACGGAGCACGCGCATGGCGATCACCACGCGATGATGGCCGAGGATTTTAAGAGAAGATTTTTTGTCTCTTTTTTTCTGGCTATTCCGGTGCTGTTTTTGGCTCCGGTTATTCAGTCTTTCCTGCGTTTCAGCTTCCAGCCGAGTTACGCGCCCTATACTTCTTTCGTTCTCGCGTCTTTGATAGTCTGGTACGGCGGTCGGCCGTTTTTTACCGGTGCCATTTCGGAACTTAAATCTCGCAACTACGGGATGATGACGCTTGTGGCTATCGCCGTCATTTCGGCTTATCTTTTTTCCGCCGCCAGCACCTTCTTTTTTAAAGGCGTGAATTTTTACTGGGAGGCGTCCACTCTGGTTGTCGTCCTGCTTTTCGGGCATTGGCTGGAGATGAAAGCGGTTAGCGGCACCGGAAACATACTTCGCGAGCTTGCGAATCTGCTTCCATCCATGGCCCATCTGGTTTCAGGGAGTTCGGTTACGGATGCGGATAGCTTCAACTTGAGAAAAGGAGACAAGGTACTGGTGCGTCCGGGAGAAAAGATTCCGGCTGATGGAGTCGTAATAAACGGATCGTCGTCCGTAAACGAGTCTCTTATTACCGGAGAGTCAAAACCCGTGAAGAAAAACGCGGGGAGTACGGTTGTCGGAGGAAGCGTAAATTATGACGGTTCGCTAATTATCGAGGTGAACCATTCCGGAAACGAGACGTATCTGGCGCAGGTTGGAGAGCTTGTCAGGCAGGCCCAGTCTTCCAAGCCGAGGGTGCAAGTGCTGGCCAACCGAGCCGCGAACCTTTTAACCGTCGCGGCTATTGCCGGAGGGAGTCTGACTTTTGTTTTTTGGAACTTCTTTTCTCCCAACGGCTTGGTCTTCGCGCTGACTTTGGCCATTACCGTGATAGTGATAACCTGCCCGCACGCTTTAGGATTGGCGATACCGACAGTAACCACGATCTCGACCTCGATGGCCGCGAAAAACGGGGTGATAATAAAAAGCGGGGAGACGCTTGAGAAACTAAGCGGTCTTGATTACCTGGTTTTCGATAAAACGGGAACGCTGACCAAAGGGGAATTCGCGGTTACGGATATTATTACTAACGGAAAGATGAGCGAGGTTGAGCTTTTGCGTTTCGCCTCCTCGGTTGAGATTAATTCGATGCACTTCATAGCGATGGCTATCGTTAAGTCTGCCGCTAATAGGGGAATAAGCTTCGGCCCCGCCGACAACTACCTGTCCATTGCCGGAAAGGGCGGGAGCGGCAGGGTTTTGGGAGAGGAGATTTTTGTCGGAAGCGAGGCGTTAGTCCAAGAGATCGGCCTTGATACTTCTCCGTGGGCGAAGACGGCGGCTCAGCTTGCCGAACAAGGGAGAAGTCTGGTGTGGATAGGGAACAGGAAGGAGGTATTGGGGATAATCGCGGTGGCGGATACGCCGCGCCCCGAGGCGAAAGCCGTCATATCCGCGATTAAGAAGCTCGGCGTGAAGGTGATTATGCTTACGGGAGATAACAAGGAATCCGCCGGTCAAGTTGCCGGTATTCTGGGCATAGACAAGTATTTTGCCGGCGTTCTTCCGGAGAACAAGATGTCTGTTATAAAAGAAATTCAACAAGGAGGGAGGAAAGCGGCGATGGTCGGCGATGGAATCAATGACGCGCCCAGTTTAAAGCAGGCGGATGTCGGGATAGCGATAGGCGGCGGAACGCAGGTCGCGGTGGAATCCGCGGACGCGATTCTTGCCGAAAGCGATTTAGGAAGCGTTCTCTACCTTCTTAAGCTTAGCAAGAGGACGATGAATAAGATGAAAGAAAACCTGGTTTGGGCGGCCGGATATAACGTGGTCGCGATTCCGGTCGCGGCCGGCGTTCTTTACCGCTGGGGGATTCTTCTCCGTCCGGAATGGGGAGCCTTGCTTATGAGCCTGAGTTCCATTATCGTAGTCCTGAATGCTTTGTCTTTAAAAATATGGAAGCCCGGGTTAAAATTAACATAATAACAAAGGTTAAAAAGCTCGGGTTTTAAAATAAACAATGAACACTCTTAACAAGTTCCAGGCGAGAGCGGTTTTCGTCCTGCGCATCGTTTTAGGCTGGCTGTTTCTATATGCCGGCATAACAAAGGTTCTTAATCCAGCCTGGAGCGCGGCCGGGTTCCTTCAGGGCGCGAAAACATTCCACGGATTTTACGCTTTTCTGGCGCACCCTATGCTTATAGGTATAGTAAATATACTGAACGAATTGGGGTTGGTTCTCTTGGGTGCGGCGCTTATCCTTGGAATATGGGTAAGAATCTCCGCTCCGCTGGGGGCGCTTC
>JACWAO010000048.1 GCA_014874305.1 Candidatus Colwelliibacteriota bacterium
CTGCTGTATGCCGACAAAGAAACAGCGGAAAAATGCCAGGCATGGTGCTCGGAGCATAAAAGCTGTAATCTCGAGATTATCAAATATTCCGTGAAAGAGCCGCGGTAAGTCTTAGGCCCAAAAACTATTGACGGATGTTCGTATCCGTGATATAAGTACCCGCATGGCTTGGAGTAACATCCCAAGCTAAATTTGGCTCCTCAGGAGGCGTGGTTTCTTGAAGCGGATTCTCATCGCGTTGCTGTCAGCTATGGCGTTGCTCGTCGGGCTCGTTTCTGTCCCGGTCAGCGCCGCGGCCGCCGCACCGGCTATCGTCCCATCGACGCTGGCGCCGGTGGTGTTTCTGTCAACGAGCGGCAACACTGCCGCTGTTGTCTCAACCTCCAGCGGCGCCGTCCAGCGCGTGGACCTCGACTTTCCGAATGGGTCTGTCGTCTTTAAGACGGATCCGAAAACGGGTTCCGAGGCCTACCTGTCCACCGCGGCGGTTCAACAAATCGCCACAGTGTACGGTCTCAAGACCGTCGTGTCGCCATCCGGCGACGTGATCGCTGTCGTCTCCGTGGATGGCGCCAAAGCGTCGATCGCGGTCGCCGGCTTTCCGTCGGCGATCCAGATCCAGAACGGCGAACTATCGCCGTTCAACTTCGCCAACGCGCCGTACGTCTCTGGGTCGGTTGTCTACTGGCCCATAGAGTACGTCGCCTCGTGGTTGGGGGTGGCAAACATCGGGCTGACCTGGATGGTCTACCCAACTGGCGGGGCGGTGATATGGCCCTACACGATCCCGCCCCAATCCCAGGAGGGAAAGGGGTAAAAGTACCAGCCTCTCGGTTTCGATCGGGGCGGACTCGCAAGAGTTCCGCCCCCTTTTTATATCCTGAGTAGCACCGAAGGATATACCCTGAGCAACGTCGAAGGGTTTATCTACATCTGTGTATTCCGAACTTCCTTATTGTGATGTAGAATTAACACGTTGAGCTAAAAACTTTTATGGACACGAAACGCGAGGAAGTTAAAAATTTTCTATCGAACAATTATCTGGCATCCGTTTCCACCGTCTCTCCCCAAAGAGAGCCGCAGGTCGCAGTGGTCCTATATTACTCCGACGACGACCTTAACCTTTATTTCGTAACCAGGGAACATACGAGAAAAGCGATTAACTTAAAGAGCAATAAAAAGGTCGGTATAGCTATCGGCAACGACCGTTTTCCGGGCACCATCCAGCTTCAGGGAGAGGCCGAGTCAAAGCCAGAGTATATAGGAGAGTTTGTAAAGAAACTCGGAGAAAGAAGCGACCTGAATGATTTTTACTCGGGACCGTTTCTTAAGGTTAGAGGTTTGGATTTCCAGGTTTTCAAGATAACTCCCAACTGGCTGAGATACATAAATTTAGATCCCGCAACTGGTTTGGAGGAAAGCTATCAGATTATATAGCGAGAGCGTGTACATAATTTGCCGATTGCTTAATTAATCTTTTGATGACGAGAATAATTTCTACAGAGGAGCTTAAACAAAAGCTGGACGACAAGGGTAATAAGTTCTATCTCGTTGATGTGCTTGAGAAGGAAAGCTTTGACGCGGAGCATATTCCAGAGTCCTTAAGTCTTCCTTATGATTTGTACTTTATAGATAGTTTTTCAAAGAAAATTACTCCCGACAAAAACGCCGAGGTCATAGTTTACTGCGCGAGCGAGTCCTGTAAAACCAGCGAGCTGGCGGCCGATGTTTTAGAGAAAACCGGATACATGAACGTGCTCCGCTATTCCGGCGGGTTGGCCGGATGGCAGAACGCCGGACAAGTCATGGATCATAAATCGTGAACCGCGAACCTCGAATCGCGAAACGCGAAGCGGGAATCACGTGTCATATTATGTCGAAGTTCACTTCAATAATTCGTGAACACGCGTGTATGTAAAGCACGCTCACCGTGTGATATACTTGTGTGCGTAAATGATAGACGGGGAACTGCGGCGCATATTAAAAAAGGAGACGAAAAGGCAGGAGGAGACGCTCGATCTTATTGCCTCGGAGAACTTGGCTTCAAGCGAGGTCAGGTTTTTTCTTGGTTCGGTCTTAACCAACAAGTATTCCGAGGGGTATCCTGGAAAGAGATATTACCCGGGAAATATTTATTCCGATGAGATCGAGGAGCTGGCTAAAAAACGCGCGCTAGACTTATTCAAGCTCGACCCTAAAGAATGGCGGGCCAACGTACAACCTTATTCAGGCTCTCCGGCCAACGCGGAAATATACCTGGCGCTTATAGAGCCAGGAGAAACCATTATGGGAATGGAGCTTGCTTCGGGCGGACACCTTACCCACGGGCACAACGTTTCCATCTCCGGCCGTGTTTGGAAATCGGTTAAGTACGGAGTGGATCCCAAGACCGGTCTGCTTGATTACGACAAGATACGGAAGCTCGCGGAGGACAACAAACCGAAAGTAATAGTGTGCGGATTCACCGCCTATCCCCGCCGTGTTGATTTTAAAAAGTTCCGCGAGATAGCCGACGCGGTCGAGGCGTATCTTGTCGCCGACATCTCCCATATCGCAGGACTTGTCGCCGCTGGCGCCCACCCGAGTCCGTTTCCTTATGCTCATGTTGTTATGACCACGACCCACAAAACTCTGCGCGGGCCGCGTGGCGCGGTTATCTTCTCCCGCGAGGAAAAAAAGCGCGGATCGGAAATGAAAATATCCGACGCGATCGACCGCGCCGTCTTCCCCGGCATGCAGGGCGGACCGCACAACAACGAGACGGCCGCCAAGGCGCAGGCTTTTTATGAAGCATCCAAGCCGGAGTTCAAGAAATACGCCAAACAGATTGTCGTGAATGCCAAAGCGCTCGAAAAAAGCCTTAAAAAACTCGGCTTCAACCTGGTAAGCGGAGGGACGGATACCCACCTGCTCCTCTTGGACGTGCGGAACTTCGGTCTGGACGGGATGGAGGCGGAAAAAAGACTAGAATCAGCGGGAATAATAGCCAACCGCAATTCCGTTCCCGGCGACACTTCTCCTTTCAAGCCATCGGGTATAAGATTAGGAACTCCGGCTTTGACTACGCGGGGATTGAAGGAAAAAGACATGGCCGTGGTGGCCAGTCTTATACACGGAGCCCTCCACAAGGAAAAAGGAGTAAGAGAAAAATTGCTTGGCCTATGCAAAAAATTTCCGGCAAAGAAGTTTCTAAAAGAATAATAGATCGGCTTAAGGAATCAGCCGCCCCTAATAAGATTCTTGCCGTTGTTCAGATTGGGGACGATCCGGCCTCGAATCATTTTATCGAAAGAAAAAAAGCCGCCTCCTCGGAGGTTGGGGTAGATATGAGGGTTTACCGTTTTAAGGAAGGCCTGAGTCAGGATGATCTTAGAAAAGAAGTCGGAAGAATCTCCTCGCAAAAGAAGGTCGGCGGAGTGATAGTACAGCTTCCGCTTCCCCAGTCGGTAAATAAGTTTTACGTATTAAACGCGATACCGCGCGAAAAAGACGCGGATGTCTTGGGAGAACGGGCGCTTGGATCGTTTTACAACGGTCGGGGCAAGGTTTTACCTCCAGCCGTCGGGGCTATCAGGGAGATATTAAAAGAGCTTGATTTGATCGGGAAAATAAAAAACGCGGCCGTCATCGGTCCGGGGTTTCTTGTCGGAAAACCGGCCTCTACCTGGCTCCTGGGTCAGGTTAAAAACCTGTCGGTTATAGACGAGGGAGGAAGCATGGAGCCTGTTAAGAGCGCCGACGTAGTAATAAGCGGGGCGGGAGTCCCGGGGATAATCGACGGCTCCTCCGTTAAAGAAGGGGCGGTGGTGATAGATTTCGGATATGGAGAAAAAGACGGAAAGATGTCTGGAGATTTTCTGCCGCCCGCGGAGAACGAAAATAAATCCGGTTTTTATACCCCGACGCCGGGAGGTACTGGCCCCGTGCTCGTCGCGAAACTATTGGAGAATTTTTTCATACTTAACCAAGAAAAATGAAGGCAGTTAAGTTGTCGCTTCTTATCCCCGCCATCGCGTGTATAGGCGCGTTGCTGGTTTACTATTTACTGAATTCGTACAACTCATACGGAGTTTCTTCTAGTACAGCCTCCCGTCCGCAGGACCTTACCTTCCTCGTTTTAGGGAGAACCGGGGCGGGAGAGGGAGGGATGTGGGAAGGTGCCCCGAACCTTACCGATGCCATAATGCTCGTCGATCTTAATACCCGCACCGGAGTTTTGAATCTCATCTCCATTCCCCGCGATCTTTACGGAACATGGGGAAGTTCCGCGTTTAAGATAAATGAAGCCTTTGAACGCGGTAAAATGAATGATTTACTTAATGGCGTTGCCGACATCACGGGGATAGGGACCGACAAGTATGTAGTCATAGACCTGAATACAGTAAGCAGTATCGTTGATGCTTTAGGCGGAGTCGATATTAACCTGCCCTCGAGGATAACCGATGAAGTAAGCGGCTACACGCTTTCTTCTGGCGAGCACCACCTCGACGGGGCAACCGCCGTCTGGATTATGAGGAACAGGTACGCGGGAGAGGGGGATTTCTTTAGGGAGGAGAACCAGCATCTTATTCTCGAGGCGCTGCTGGAAAAACTTCGCGGAATGAGCACAGCGGAGCGATTGTCTTTTGTTATAAAGGTATTGCCGACTCTTTCCAGCGACGAAAGCAACATGAATTTTGGAGACCTGCTTAATTATGCCTCCGAGATAAACGGCATTAAATTTAACAACATAGTCCTGGATTTCACCACAGGCCTTCTGGAAAGTTCGAGCACTACGGTAGGCAATAGCGAGATGTACATTCTTCTTCCGATCTCCGGGATGAATAACTATAGCGGCGTACGCGCCTATATCCAGTCAAAGCTGGAATAGACCCTAAATTTAATATCTAAAATCGAAAATTTCCGACTCGTTGCACTTTTTAGATTTTAGATCTCAGATTTTCAATACCCGCGGTTCGCGGTTCATGACTTACTCGCCCTCGACGAGCGAACTGGATTGCGCGAGCTGGAACGTCTTGTCTTTTATCTCTTTAAAGAGTTTCTTATCCTCCTTGAGTCTCTCTCTTATTTTTTCCATTCCGACTCCGAGTTTCTCATCCCCGAAAGAATAGCTTGCTCCGGACTTTGATATTGCTCCAAGGCGTATCGCGGTGTTTATGACGTCGCCCACGTAGGAAATTCCCTCGCCGTAAAGTATATCGAACTCCGAGATCTTAAACGGCGGAGCGACTTTATTTTTCACGACTTTCGCCTTGATGCGGTTTCCTATAACATCCTCTCCTTTTTTAATCTGCGCCGTTCGCCTGATATCTATTCTTACCGATGAGTAAAATTTGAGCGCTCTCCCTCCCGGGGTGGTTTCCGGATTGCCGAAGAAAACGCCGATTTTTTCCCTTAACTGGTTTATGAAAATAATCAGCGTGTTGCTCTTGGCCGCTATCGCGGTCAGCTTCCGTAGGGCCTGGGACATCATCCTTGCCTGCAGACCCATAAACTGCGCCCCCATCTCTCCTTCTATCTCAGCTTTCGGAGTTAGCGCGGCCACCGAGTCGACGACCACGACGCTTATCATTCCGGAGCGAACAAGGCTTTCCAGGATGTTTAAAGCCTCTTCTCCGCTGTCCGGCTGGGAGATGATTAACTCGTCCAGCTTTACTCCTATTTTTTGCGCGTATACCGGATCAAGAGCGTGTTCGGCGTCTATAAACGCCGCCCGCCCGCCTTTTTCCTGCGCCTGCGCCACTACATTTAAGGCCAGCGTTGTCTTGCCGCTCGATTCTGGCCCGAATATTTCAACAATTCTCCCGCGGGGAAAGCCGCCGACTCCCAGGGCGAGATCCAGGGAAAAAGACCCGGAAGGGACCGCGTCGACATCTACTTTTCTTGCTTCACCCAAAGTCATTACGGCCTCGTCCCCGAATTTTTCTCTTAACGATTGCAGGAGGGTCTGCAAGTCGTTATTGCCGCCGGTTGGGGCGGAAGTTTTCTTTTTTGGCATGGTTAAATTATATGACGTTCAATATTAAGAATCAAAACACAATTAAAAACCGCCTGTTGATACAGGCGGGCCTACATACGCAGGCGGAGCCGCGCTACGCGGGCGGCACAAGGCGATCTACGGGGTTTGTTTATCAACGTGCCCGCGCTCTTTTATAAAATCGAGCAGATCTCTTCCGACATACACGAGCACGAAAACGCACATCGTTATGTATACAGAAATGTGAAGCGCGGCCAGAAACCTGAACGGCCTGTGCAGTAACTCCTGCCGAATAAGATAGCCGCAGGCTGTTGCGAGAAACACGGACGCATAAAGTATAGCTGACTTCAACCTTGCTCTACCTCCTTGGTACAGTTTGTTGAATTTAATAGCACGATTGAACTGCGGCCGCAAGTAAAAAAAGAGTGATTTACGGCGTTATTGAAGGTGGTTCGTAATACGTACTTGCGGTTACGGTCGATTCTCCTCCAAGGAATCTCTTAATCGTAAAGACAAACAAGTTGTTCCCCGGGCTGAGGGACACCATTACCGAAAAACTGCCGTCGGCATTAGTGCTTATCGTCTGCCCGTTTATGGACAAGCTGTTGCCTTGTGGCAGAACGCCGCTTATTTCTAAAGCCGGCGAGGACGCGGATGACGGAAGATTTACTTTGAAGCCCGGGACCCCCGCTATGTCATTGAAGCGGTACCCTAAAAAACCGGCTAAAGCCCAGACGATTATGGATATAATGATAAATTTCCATAATCCGCCGTCTCTTTCAAAACGGTTCGACGGCAGCTTATCGCCATCGTATTTTCTAAGGAAGAAGTTTTCGTACTCGCCTATTATCGAAGACTCGTCCGCCCCTAAAACCGCCGATATCTTTTTTAGGTATCCCATAACGTAGGGTCGCGGCGGAAGGCGGGAAACATCCCCTTCCTGTATCAGGAAAATAAACTTCTTTGGCACCTCCGTTAAATAAGCCAGCTTCTCCGGGCTTATTCCCCGTTCGCTCATTAACGTGTTGATGGTTTCAAACGGGTTACTAAAGTTGTTCCTGCTCTTCATTTGTGACATAAACTTCCCTGGGCTTTGCTCCTTCTCCTGGCCCTATGATACCCTTGTCCTCCATAATATCCAAAAGCCTGGCCGCGCGGGCGTACCCTACTCGGAGACGCCTTTGCAGTAGCGAGGCCGAGGCCTTCTGCGCCTCCCTGACGACCCCTACAGCCTCGCTTAAAAGTTCATCGTCGTCTCCATTTTCATCCTCGCGACTTTTTTCCAAAGCCGCCTCTACCTGCTCCCCAAGCGCTCCGCTCTGGCCATCCTCCGGATTCTCCTTCTTTATAAATCCGGTTACCTTGTTAATCTCCTCCTCGCTTACGAAAGCTCCTTGTATTCTTTTTGGTTTCGAGTAGTCGCTCGACAAGAAAAGCATGTCTCCACCGCCAAGCAGTTTCTCTGCTCCGGCCATGTCCAAAATAGTGCGTGAATCAATCTGACTAGCGACCTGCAGGGCTATGCGGGCCGTGATGTTCGCCTTTATAAGGCCGGTTATAACCTCGACCGACGGCCTTTGGGTGGAAACTACAAGATGAATTCCGGTCGCTCTCGCCATCTGCGCCAGCCGGACTATGTATCCTTCGATTTCTCTTCCGAAAGCGGCCATAAGATCCGCCAGCTCGTCTATCACGATTATTAGATATGGCAGAGGATTTTCCTCCCTCTTTTCGTTATAGCCTAATATATCCCGTTTGCCCGCCTGCTGGAGAATATCGTATCTTCTTTCCATCTCCTCGACGGCGAATCTTAAAGCCGCAACCGCCTTCTTCCCCTGCGTGATAACCGGCGCCGCGAGATGCGGCAGGTCGCTATATGGCGTAAGCTCAACCTTCTTCGGGTCGATAAGTATCAAGCGCAAAGTTTCGGGAGAGTTCTTGTAAAGCAGGGAATTGAGTATCGAGTGTATCACGACGCTTTTTCCCGAACCCGTGGCTCCGGCTATGAGAATATGGGGCATCTTGGCGAGGTTGGCGAAAATCGGTTCTCCCGAAACATCGCGTCCCAGAGGGACGGTCAATGGCGCGGAGTCGGAAAACTCCTTGTAAGAAAGCAGATTACCCAGCCTCACGATGCTGGGGGACTTATTCGGAATCTCCACTCCGACAAGAGATTTGCCCGGAATAGGCGCCTCTATTCTTATGGGGTGCGCCGCGAGCGCCATGCTTAAGTCCTGGTTTAGGGCGGTTATTCTTGTCAGCTTTATCCCTTCCGCCGGCTTCAAGGTGTAACGCGTAACCTTCGGCCCGATGGTTATCTCTCCCATCTCCACCGGAACGCCGAAGCTCTCAAGCGTCCTTTTTATAATATTGGCATTGGCCCGCAAATCGCCGACGGTCGGCTTTTCCGTAGATGATTTAAGAAGGTTTAACGGAGGAAGGACGTAACTGCTGGAGTTTTTTCTTGCGGATAAACGTCCCTCGATGGAGAGCAAACCTTCTTTTTTGCGCTCCTCCTCCGCTATAGAGTTCGCTTTTATATCTTCCTTCTTTGCGTCTTCTTTATCTTTTGTCTGGCCCTGCTCCGCGCCATGGTCGGAAGACTTGTCCTGAGCCGTGCCGAAGGAGGGCATTATTATCTTAGGGTTTACTTCTCCTTCGCTTTGCTTCTCCTCTATCTCCTCTATTTTTCTTCCCAACTTCAATCTTAACGGAGTGTTTAAAGAGATTATCAATCCTATAATGAACACGGCTATGTTTATGGCTATCGAGGCCCAGTAGCCGAACAGGTTCTGAACGCTGGCCAAAGCCCCGCCCAAAACTCCTCCCTTGCCGGGGAACAGAATGCCGAAAAGCCCGAGCCCCGAAATCATGAATAAGAAGGCCCCTATAAGGGAGACGCTTACCAGCTTCTCGCGCCCGTCGGTTATAAGCGTTATGCCGACTATAAAAAGTATCAAAGGGAAGAGGTAGTACCCCAGTCCGAGGAGAAAACTGAGTTGCGAGAATATAAAACCCCCGGCAGGCCCGCCCTGGCCGGCGCTTGAAAGGAGAAGCACGAGAGCGACCGCTATAATTATTATCGCCCAGATACTGAGTTTTATCTCCGGATGTAAAATCGGCTCTCTGCTCTGTTTCGGCTTGTTCGATCTGCTTCCGTTTCCGCGATTCTTATTCTTTTTCTTAGCCATCTCCACAATTATAGTTTTAACCCTTGCGCTAAACAACTTCTAACAATAGCGCCGGCGGGGGGAAATCAATAATTGACACGTAAGTTTAAAGGACTTAAGTTATAAAAACCGAACCAAATGGATTTTTTAAACAACGACGGAGAAAAATTTAGCGTTAGCGGAGTTATAGAATCCGCTATAGGTTTTATGAAACAGGATCCGGAGCGGTCGTACAAGATTATGATCGGCACCGACTCCGCGCTCTATAACTCGACCGACGCGGACTTCGTAACGGCGATAGTTATTCATCGCATCGGGAAGGGCGCCCGCTATTTCTGGAGAAGGTCGGAGCTAAAGAACTTCCACACGCTTAGGGACCGTATGATTAAAGAAGCGATGATGTCTATAGATGTCGCCCAGCAGATATTAAGCTATTTAAAGGAAGCCAAAGCGCCGGACTTCGATTTTGAGATACATATCGATGTCGGGAGCAACGGGGAGACCAAGACGGTGATGCAGGAAGTAGTCGGGCTTATCCGCGCCAATAATTTCGAGGTTAAGACCAAACCGGAAAGCTGTGCGGCAAGCAACGTTGCCGACAGATACACTTGATTCAAATCCCAAATCCCAAGCACCAAATCCGAAATACGAAACACGAAATTCCAAATCCGAATCCGCCAGCTGGCGGACCAAACACAAAATGAAGCGACTATACCAGTCATAAATAGTAAAATAATTGCGCGATAATGAAGGATAGAATAGTTATAGACATCGAAACTAAAGACACTTTTTACGACGTTGGCGGAAAAGACAAGCTCCGCAACTTATCCGTTTCTTTCGTGGGGGTTTACTCCTACAACCAGGATAAGTTTATAGGATTCAGGGAAGATGTTTTAGATGATCTCGGCCCCATTCTTCAAAACGCCGGACTGGTGATAGGCTTCAATATAGAACACTTCGATCTGCCGGTCTTAAATAAGTACTTCAACTTTAATTTAGAAGCCCTGCCTCAGATGGATTTAATGAAAAAAGTGGAGGAGGTTTACGGGAACCGCGTCAGTCTTGATTCTCTGGCGAAGGCGAACCTCGGCGTGGAGAAAAGCGGAAACGGGCTCGATGCGGTCCGCTACTATGCCGACAAGGACTGGGAGTCTCTTGAAAAATACTGCCTGAAGGATGTGGGCATAACCCGCGATTTATATGAATTGGCCAAAAAGCAGGGACACCTTATGGTTCCCGACCGGCTTGGAGAAAAGATAACAAAGGCGGAATTTACGATAATGGAACCGGAAGAAGAGCTATCGCTTTTCTAATTACGAATCTCCTCCGGCTCGCTCAGGATATTCCACCTCGCTTATGCTCGTGGGGAAGGGTACAATAAGTTAAATGAAGATTTACTTAGATTATGCCGCCACCACTCCCGTGGATAAGCGGGTAAGCGAGGCGATGTCGCCGTTTTTGTCCGAGAAATTCGGAAACGCGGGGTCATTGCACGCTTACGGACAGGAGGCCTCAGCGGCGCTTGACCTCTCCCGCGAAAAACTGGCGGGGCTTATCGGCGCGGAGTTTAGAGAAATAGTTTTCACCGGATCGGCCACGGAGGCGAACAACCTCGCGATTAGAGGGGCGGTCAAAAAAGCCAGAAGCAAACACGCTGTAACCAGACCGGAGATTATCGTGGTCGGAACAGAACACGAGTCGGTCCTCGAAACCGCTAGAGACTTGGCAAGAGAAGGGGAGGCGCGCGTGTCTATCGTTTCGGTAAACGAGGAGGGGCTAGTCGATCCGCGAGAAGTCGCAGAGCTTCTTAACGAAAACACCGTTCTCGTCTCCGTTGCTTATGCTAATAACGAAGTGGGAAGTATACAACCTATAAAAGAGATAGGCGCCGCAATCAGAGAGTTCAAGGGAGCCGGTCGAGTCTATCCGCTTTTTCATACCGACGCCGTCCAGGCCTTCCAGTATCTTCCATGTGTGCCAAGCGAGT
Organism: Candidatus Colwelliibacteriota bacterium; assembly: GCA_014874305.1. Lineage (GTDB taxonomy): Bacteria > Patescibacteriota > Minisyncoccia > UBA6257 > Colwellbacteraceae > JACWAO01. Next base: position 11,135 of record JACWAO010000048.1, read on the forward strand.
TAAACGCGGACTTAATGACGATTTCATCTCACAAGATTTACGGTCCTAAAGGAGTCGGAATGCTTTATGTTAAAAGCAAGTCCGCTGGAATTGATCCCGTAATAACCGGAGGAGGACAGGAGTTCGGTCTTCGTTCTGGAACAGAAAACATCCTTTGTATAGTCGGTTTCGCCTCAGCGGCAGGAATCGCGGTTGAGGTAAGAGACGAGGAGGGTGAGAGAGTAAGAAAGTTAAGAGACGATTTTTATGGGCAGATAAAAGCCTCGATACCGGAAGTAAAGTTAAACGGACCCGCCTTTGGAGACAAGCGTTTGCCGAACAATCTGAATATTCATTTCCAGGGACGCGAATCAGACGAGCTTTTGACAAGCTGTTCGATTAACGGCTTAGCCGTTTCTTCCGGCTCGGCATGCCAAAGCCGTTCCCCGTCACCGTCCCACGTTCTTGTTTCTATGTATGGCGACAAGAAAAGAGCCGCGGAAAGCCTGAGAATAACTCTCGGGCGCGGGACGAGCAAGGAAGAGGTTGACAGGGCGGTTGAGACGATTATAAAGATAATCAGGAATCGAAAAATTAACGCATTTAATTAGTAAATTACATTAAGAAACTATGAGTAATAAAAAACTATTTGTTATCGTATTCGCCGCCGCTATTTTGGGAGTGGCCACGGGCACTCTTATAAATTCGCCACAGGCGCGGGCAAGCTTCTGGAGTAACTTATTTTCAAAGATTGACTCTGGTTTTTCTACAAGCACCGCCAGCTCGACAACTTCCTTAGGCTTAGGGCAGTCCTATTCTCCGCCATCAAGCTACGAACAGCAGATTATTAACGCCGTAAAACAAGCCTCTCCATCGGTGGTTTCCATTATCATCTCCCAAGACCTTCCGGTAATCGAACAATGCCAGGCCGCGAACCCTTTCGCCAATCTTCCGTCTAATCTTCAGCAGCTTTTTGGCAATCAGTTTAACTATACCGTTCCGTGTCAAAAAGGTTCTAAGCTTCAGGAAACCGGAGCCGGCAGCGGATTTATAGTCTCTTCCGATGGGCTGATCTTGACTAACAAACACGTTGTCTCGAACACGAGCGCGCAATATACGGTGATATTGAGTAACGGCAAGAAATACAATGCCACCGTTCTGGCGCGGGATCCTAAAATAGACCTGGCTCTTATTAAAATAAACGCCACAGGCCTTTCGGCGCTTGCCCTGGGGGATTCAAGTCAGCTGGAATTAGGACAAACGGCAATAGCCATAGGAAACGCCCTGGGCCAGTTCAGCAACACCGTCTCGGTCGGAGTCGTCTCCGGCCTATCTAGGACGATAACCGCGAGCGGCGCCTCTTACGGAAGCGAGACTATACAGGGAGTCATTCAGACCGACGCGGCCATTAACCCAGGAAACTCCGGCGGCCCTCTCTTGAACTCCAGGGGTCAAGTTATAGGAATAGACACGGCCGTCGTCTCGGGAGCTCAGAATATAGGATTCGCCATACCGATTAACGACGCGAAAAGCGACATTTCTCAGGTTGAAACAGCGGGGTCGATCTCTACTCCGTACCTTGGAGTAAGATACACGCCTATAGACTCCGCGCTGGCCGCTCAGGATAATCTGCCCGTCAGCAATGGGGCGTTGATACAAGGCGGGAACGGCCAGCTGGCGGTTGTTCCTGGCTCCCCGGCGGAAAAAGCCGGTCTTAAAAGCGGAGACATCATAATCAGCGTGGACGGAGTAAATATAGACCAAAACAACACCTTAAGCGATCTTATAAGCTCGCATAAAGTAAGCGATACGGTAAGCCTCGCGATCCTGCGCGACGGCAAGACTATTACTGTGCAGGTGACCCTTGCGCAGTTCCCTAATTCGTAGTATTTTAGGGCGTCTATAGCCGAATTTAGACTAATTAACCGCCCTTTGCGTTATAATTTATAGAACCTAAATTAAAATTTATTAAATGAACCAATTTAATCGTTTTACCATCAAGGCCCAGGAGGCTCTGCAGAGCGCGCAGGAACTCGCCTCCTCGCGCAACCACGGAGAATTCAGGGCACTGCATTTACTGCACGCGCTGGTTGATGACCAGACCTCCCTTGTCCGTCCACTGCTTCTGCGCGCCAAAATAAACCCCGACCTTTTGCTTGGCGAAGTTGATGGCGAGCTGGAAAAACTCCCTAAAATGTTTTCCAATGCCGGGGTCGGCCAGCTGTACCTGTCGGACGAGATTATGCGGATACTGGAAAAAGCAGGGAAGATAGCCGTCTCGAATAAAGATGAGTTCATCTCCTGCGAGCATCTCCTTTTGGGGGTGCTTGATGTCGATTCCCAGGCCAAGTCGCTTTTAGAAAAATACGGATTAAAAAGGGAATCCGCTCTGCGTGTTTTAGCTAGCCTCAGGGGCAACTCGAGAGTTACCGACGAGATGCCCGAAAGCAAATTCCAGGTTCTCGAGAAATACGCCGTAAACCTTACCGACCTCGCGGCCGCGGGAAAACTCGATCCCGTAATAGGCCGAGAGGAAGAGCTGAGGCGTTTAATACAAATCCTTTCCCGCCGGAGAAAAAACAACCCCGTGCTTATAGGCGAACCCGGTGTCGGAAAAACGGCAATCGTAGAAGGATTAGCTTCGAGAATAGTCTCCGGCGATGTCCCTGAAAGCTTGCGCGACAAGGAGATAATAATGCTCGACCTCGGTTCGCTCGTTGCCGGAACAAAATTCCGCGGGGAGTTCGAAGACCGGCTTAAAGCGTTCATTAAAGAAGTACAGAATGCCGCTGGCAGAATAATCCTCTTTATAGATGAGATACATATGATAGTCGGAGCGGGCGCCGCCGAAGGAGCGGTAGACGCTTCTAACTTACTGAAGCCGCCTTTGGCGAGAGGAGAACTTCACGCGATAGGAGCGACAACCATTAAGGATTACCAGCTTTATATAGAAAAAGATCCGGCGCTTGAAAGAAGGTTCCAGCCGGTGATGGTCGAGGAGCCGAGCATAGGGGATAGCGTTACCATTTTGCGCGGACTGAAAGAAAAGTACGAAATGCACCACGGATTGCGCATCAGCGATGAGGCGCTCGTTTCCGCGGTCAATCTTTCCGCGAGATACATAAGCAACCGCTTTTTGCCGGACAAGGCGGTAGACGTGATAGATGAGGCGGCGGCGATGAGAAAGCTCGAGATAGAAAGTCTGCCGACGGATATCGCCAAAACAAGAAAAGAAATTATCGCCCTCGAGGTGGAGAAAGCGGCGCTTTCTTCCGAGGGGAAGGAGAAAAACGGCAATGGCAAAAGAGTAAAGGATATTGATAAAAAGATTAAAGAACTCCGCGAAAACGACGATGGTCTCTCAAGCGAATGGCAGGCTGAAAAAGCCATCTTTGAGAAGCTTAATGCCTTGAGGGAAAAAGTTGAGAACCTGAAGCACGAGAAAGAAGTTGCCGAAAGGGAAAACCAGCTGGAGCGCGTGGCTAAAATCATCTACGGCGAGCTTCCCGCGTCGGAAAAAGAATATCAGACTTTTGAGAAAAAGTACTTCTCGACCAAAGGAAAAACCACTAATAAGTTCATAAAAGAAAGCGTGGACAGCGAGGACGTAGCGAAGGTGATATCCAGATGGACCGGTATTCCCGTTCACAATCTTTTGGAGAACGAGATCCAGAAACTCGGCCGCCTGGAAGAGGAGCTTAGAACGAGAGTTATCGGCCAGGATGAGGCGATAGAATCCGTTGCCAACGCCTTGCGCAGAGCCCGCGCCGGTCTAGCTCCGGCCGACAGACCGATGGGTTCGTTTATGTTCCTCGGCCCAACCGGAGTCGGCAAGACCGAACTCGCAAGAGCGCTCGCGGAGTTTATGTTTAACGATGAGAAATCTCTTGTGAGAATAGATATGTCGGAGTATATGGAAAGGCACGCCGTGGCGCGTCTCATAGGTTCACCTCCCGGATATGTCGGCTTTGAGGAAGGTGGACAGCTCACCGAGATAATCCGCCACCGTCCTTATAGTCTCGTCCTGTTCGACGAGATAGAAAAGGCTCACCCCGAGGTCTTTAATATCCTCCTGCAGGTCCTGGACAACGGACGTCTTACCGACGGCAAGGGACGCACCGTGGACTTCAGGAATACGATAATAATCATGACCTCCAATGTCGGAAGCGAGTTCTTGCGCGAGATGGCGAAAGTCGGATTCGCGGCAGGTGAGGCGGAAGAGGAAAACAAAGAGGAGGTCTACCGCTCGCGTGTTAATTCCGCTCTTAGGGATCATTTCAGACCCGAGTTCCTAAACCGCATAGACGACGTGATAATCTTCCATCCTTTGACAAAAGAAGTCATAAGCAAGATTGTAAACATACAGCTGGACAAGGTTATCGCTTCTTTAGCCGAAAGAGGGATACAAATAAGCATCGACAGCGCGGCCAAGAAGTATATCATTGAAAATGGATTCGACCCCGAATACGGAGCGAGGCCGATTAAGCGGATGATACAAAAAGCTCTGCTTGATAAACTGGCTGACAAGATAATACGGGGGGCAATCAAACATGGAAGCAAAGTTAAAATTACCGGAGATCAATCAGGCATTAAGGTCGGCGTTTAGTGTTCTAGTTTGGGGAGCGGCGGCCTTTTGGATACGGGCCGCCGGTTTCGGATTCTGGCCGGTACTAGTCTTCCTTGTTATAAGCGCCTGGCTGTACTTCCGCCCCCCTCTTTTTATAGAAAAATTCGCCTACTCCTTTCTGGCGGTTTTTCTTCTGGTATTCATAACCCCGTACCTCGGCATTTGGGATTGGATAGTTCCCGTCTCGGCCGGTACAGTCTTCTTCCTCCTTCTGGGAGTGAAAAACCTGGTATTCCTGAATCGCCACTCTTTTCATTCGCTGGCTCACTCTTTGATTGTGGTTTGGGTCGCTCTGATTTTCTTTAGCGGAGACTTGGGGAAGTTCGGGCTTCTTATTTTGTTTGTCTCCTTACTGTTCCTTATAAGAGAGTATCTTGTTTTAAGAAACAGCAACGACGATCTTCCTTCGCCGCTTATAAAAGTCGCCGCCGTCTCAGCCGCTTTTCTCGCCTCGGAGCTCGCCTGGGGCATATCTCTTTTGCCGATAGGATTTATTGAGGAAACCGCGGTATTCGCGGCCATGATGTTTTTAGCCGAGGACATAATGTACTACGCGATTAACGACTCGCTGGACAAAGGAATAGCCA
>JACWAO010000049.1 GCA_014874305.1 Candidatus Colwelliibacteriota bacterium
GCTCCTGGACAGCGTTAGCTACCGCGCTCCTATGCTCGATTCCTATCTCGTTGTTTACCGTACTGCTAGAGTTAACAGCAGCCGTACCGGTAGCAGTTCCGGTTGCCGTACTGCTCCCGTTTTCCGAGGAAGTTGCTTCGACGCGTCCTCTGGCATTAACATTGGCCTGCCCCTCCGCCGATACCCCAACGCCTAAACCGTTAACGGAAACGCCGGCATTGTCATTGGTATAGGCACTGCCTCGCGCGTTTACGGCCGCGTATGCCGGAATAGAAGACGCGCATAAAGCTATTAAGGTGGACAACGACAGAAGCATGGTTATTTTGCTTGTTTTCATGTTGTTTATTGCTTGTTTTTTACTTTAATTTACAATCACTTATCGACCCTACTTATTAAAACGGATTAAGTAGGCAAAAGGTTTGCGGTTCTTTTCCCTCGTTAAAAACTACGGCCATAAAGCCGTAGAGTTTTATTCCCATTATTGCCACTGTCGGGGTGCCGAGAATCGAACTCGGTCTTTACGCACCCGAAGCGCATGTACTGCCGGTATACTACACCCCGACACTGGCAACAACCCAAAGTGCAAGTACTGCCGTCATACCCCGCCCCATAACAAAACGCTTAAGACTTGCCTACGATAATAAGGCCTCCTTTCCCGCTTGTCTATTCCGCCACCTTTAATTTCTTTAACTTCTCACGATGCAAACTTTTGGACTTCTGCGTAAGAGCAAAAACCGAAAGCACCATTATATACACGGCCACCACCTCCGAGGAGATTCTGCCAACCCCTGTGTAAATAAAGGAAACGGTCATAAGCCCAAAAATGGTCAATGTCCAAAGAAGAACGAAGTACTCCCCGGGGTGCCTCTTCCCCTCGTGAATCTCATACCACCTGTCGAACTCCTTAGTGCCGACGTATAAGCTTAACACTCCGATATAAATCACGCTCATAGGCGCCACCAGAAAATCATAAGCGTTATGGCTTATGAAATCCGCTACCACGAAAGCTATAAAAGCCAGTGTCCAGAAGTTGGTTATAAACCTCCATATCCTCTCGTCTCCGAATAAAGAAAGCTTGTCCATATTATTTAACGTAAAACTTTTTTTTCATCTCCTCCTCGGCGCCTGACTCGAACTCGTTTTTCTTTTCCTTGGCAATATAAGCCGTCTTCTTGAGTTCGTCTTCATTGAGACCGCTCAACTCCTTAGCCCTCTTCTCAAGATACTCTTTCGTATTTTTAGCGGGGTCGTCCAGAACCTCCTCTAAAAGCGCCGCCAAGATATATCCGACGCGCGGCCCGGGAGATATATTTAAAAGCTCCATTAGCTCGCTTCCGTTAATCTTCAACATCTTCGGCGAGATCGGGTCGGTGCGCACCTTCTCGATCATAAACTGCAAGTGGCGCAGTTTGTAAGGCACCGCTTTAGGCACGCCTGAGCCAATGCGGTCCGCCTCCCTAACCTTTAACAAGTCATCTATGTTCTCTATCCCAACGCGCTGGATAAACCTGCGTACACCGGCCTCCGTAACCTCGCCGACGTTATAGTAAAACAAATGGTAGCGTACCAGCGTGTACACTTTTTCCACCACTTCGTTGTTAAAATGTAATCTTTCTAAAATCTTTCTAGTCATCCTCGCCCCCACGACCTCGTGCCCGTAAAAAGTCGAGTCCAGCCCATCCCCTCCCTTGGTTCTCGGCTTACCCACATCGTGCAGAAGAGACGCCAGTCGGATCTCAAGCGTATATTTCTTGCTCACAGCATAATCCAGCGCTCTTAAGTTGTGCTCCCAAACCGTGTATATGTGATGTTTGTTCTGCCCAACGTCTATCCCCTCACGAAGTTCTGGGATTATATTTTTAAGCAGGCCAAACTCTTCAAGCCCCTCAACTCCCCGCTTCGCCCGATCCGACATTATTATCTTAGTAAGCTCGTCCCGAACTCTTTCCTTGGCGATAACTTCCAATAAATCGGCATTGTTTTTAATCGCCTCGGCCGTTTCCTTCTCTATCTTAAATCCCAGTTGCGCAGTAAAGCGCACCGCGCGCATAAGCCTTAAAGCGTCCTCCTTAAACC
>JACWAO010000050.1 GCA_014874305.1 Candidatus Colwelliibacteriota bacterium
AATCAAGGAATAAGTCATGTTAAAACCAACAATAGGACTTGAGATACACGCGGAGCTGAAGACCAAGACTAAGATGTTCTGCGGTTGCCCGAACGACCCTGGAGAAAAACACCCTAACACCAATGTCTGTCCGGTATGTTTAGGGCATCCTGGGGTCTTACCGACCGCCAACGCGGAGGCGATTAAATCTGTTATCAAAGTGGGAATGTCTGTTAATGGAAACATTGCTAAAAGAGCGAAATTCGACCGCAAGAGTTATTTTTATCCCGACTTGCCCAAAGGGTACCAGATAAGCCAGTATGATGAGCCATTGGTTTTGGAAGGCGAACTGGCTGGAGTAAAAATAAGGCGCGTTCATCTTGAGGAGGACACGGCCCGACTTACTCACGCCGAGGATGGAAAATCATCCCTTGTCGATTTTAATCGCGCGAGCGTTCCCCTTATGGAACTCGTAACCGAACCCGTTCTGCACTCGGCGTCCGACGCCCTAAAATTCGCGAAAGAACTTCAGCTTCTGCTTCGTTATTTGGGAGTATCGGACGCGGATATGGAAAAAGGGGAGATGCGGATCGAGGCGAATATTTCTCTGGCCAATGATAAGGCTAACGAGTTCGGAACCAAGGTAGAGGTAAAGAACATCAACTCGTTTAAAGCGGTAGAGGGCGCGATAGCCTACGAGATAGAACGGCAGGAAAAAGTTTTAAATGACGGCGGAAAAGTAGTACAAGAAACCCGCGGGTGGGATCCGATAAAAGGAAAAACCTTCAGCCAGCGGTCAAAGGAAGAAGCGCATGATTATCGCTATATGCCCGAGCCGGATATTCCTCCTTTGGAATTTGATAAGCCTGGGGCTATAAACTTGGAAGAGATAAGAAGCTCTATTCCGGAACTGCCGTGGGAGAAAAGAGGAAGGTTTATAAAAGAGTACGGACTGGAAGAGGCTCAAGTCGAACTTCTTGTAAACGACAAGGCGACGGCCGAGTTTTTTGAAGAGGCTGTTTCTGAGCTCGAAGAGGACGAGGCTCACAAAAGCGTCAGGCTTCTTTTTAACTATCTCTCTTCTGATCTCCAAGGGTTGTTAAATGATTCCAATCTGAAGATGGGGGACGAGGATTTTAAAATTACTCCCGCCAAGTTTGCCGACTTAGTCTCATTAGTATCGAAAGGGGAGGTGACGAGCCGCGTGGCTAAAAACATCTTATCTCAAATGTTCAAGACGGGAATGGACGCGCATGCGGTATTAAAAGAAATGTCCCTGGACGAGTTTAGCGGGGAGGGGAAACTCAAGGAAATCGTGAAAGAAGTTGTGGCGCAAAACAGCAAGGCTGTGGAGGATTATAAAAAAGGAAAAGAAAACGCTCTGCAGTTTCTGACCGGACAGGTGATGGCTAAAACCAGGGGCGGCTCCAAGCCGGACGAGGTGGTGAGTCTGCTTAAGGAGCTATTATAGTTGCTTTGTAGAGCTAGAAACTTGAAAAATTTAACTTATATAAATTATCGAAGTTGAACTTCGATTAGTTGAAACCCTTCGATAAACTCAGGATCCTCTTCGCCTTATGCCCCGTGACATTCCGGCGAAGAGAAAGAAAAAGCCTCGCCGTGTAACGACGAGGCCAGCCGCGCTGTTCGCGGCTAAAAGGGCATGAGCCGGTGGAGAAACTTATCAACCCTCCTCCGAACAGCGTGCGATCTATATAAGAGTACTAATGTCGACAGTGAAAAGGACCAATGCGGGATGAACGCCACCACGCCCTGGTAGTCCGCGCTACCGAAAGCGAATATCACGGCGGACGTCAACCAGGCCGTCAGAGCGGCAAGGGAGACGCAACCGACCAAAAACGCCACAACCCAGAAATCTATCTTTTTCAAGAAGGACACCTCCTCTTTTTTCTGGACAAGGGCAAGTTACAACAATATCAATATCCTGTCAACTTCCGTCGGCACTATTCGGAAAAACCACCCTAAACTTTTTTCTATTCGTCATTCTGAGTCCGCCTTCGCTTGTGCTTCGGCGGACTCAGAATGGCGGATGGGGACAAAAAATATTTAAGAAATTTTTAAAAACTTGGCGGAGTTCTTTGCCGCCTGTGAATAATTATCAAGCCAAATAATGCCGTTTTCTTTTTTAAACCAGGTTACCTGGCGCTTGGCGTATCTTATAATATCTTTTTCCAATCCAGACACCATTTCCTCCAAACTTATCGCGCCTCTTAAATATCGCGACGTCCATCCGTACTCCAGCCCCAAGTCCTCCATTCTTTTCCATGAAACGCCGTCTTTATAGTGAAGGTCAGACACTTCTTTTATCATTCCGGCTTTAATTCTTTTTATAAGCCGGTTTTTTATCTTCTTGCTCAACTCCTCCCTATCCATCCTTATGCCCATGATCAACGTTTTGTGTCTCAATGTTTTCTTCCTCTCCGGAACGGGCCCGCCCAAAGTTTCAGCAACCTCCACGGCCCTTACGAGCCGTCGCTTATTTTTCATATCTATAGTCTCACGTCTCTTAGGATCAATCTTCCGGAGCCGTAAAAGGAGCTCCTCTAAGCTTAATTTCTCAAGTTCCTTGCGCAGTTTTTTCTGCGGCGGCACTTCGGGAATAAAAGGGGAGTAGAGTATCGAGTCGATATAAAAACCCGTACCCCCGCAGATAATCGGAACAACCCCTCTTTTAAAAATATCATTTAATATCCGGTTGCCTTTCTTTTGGTAATCATGCGCGGTAAAAACCTTTTTAGGGGAGGCGACATCCAAGAGCCAGTGCTTTACGCCGCGCGTTTCCCTTTTAGTTATCTTGCCGCTCCCGATATTCAAGCCCTTATAAACCTGCCTCGAGTCGGCGGAAAGAATCTCGGCCCCCGATACGTCGAGCGCCTTCCTATTTTTCTTAATCCACAAAGCCAGCCTGACCGCCAATTCGGATTTTCCCGAGGCGGTCGGCCCGACTATAGCGATAATCTTACGCTCGCTTTTTGTCTTCTTCCTGGAGTTTGACGATAAGGTCATCTATAGAAACTTCCCCCTCCTGTCCGTTCTTGCGGGAGCGGACGCTGGCGGTCTTGGCGGCGGCTTCTTTGTCGCCGACTATGAGCGTATAAGGAATCTTTGACGTTTCCGCGGAACGTATTCTCTTTCCCAAAGTTTCGTTAGCTTCGTAAACCTCCGCGCGCAATCCGTATTTTTTTATCGTTTCCATCACGGATTTCGCGTACTTGTTGTGTTTCTCGGAAACCGGTATTACCACAACCTGAACGGGAGAAATCCATAAGGGGAAGGCTCCGGCAAAGTGTTCGATTAACACCCCGAGGAATCTCTCGCGTGATCCCACTAGAGCGCTGTGCAACATGATCGGCGTGTATTTCTTTCCGTCGGCGCCGGCGTACTCCAACCCGAACCTCTTTGGCATGTTCGCGTCGGCTTGGATGGTGGAGAGTTGCCACTCTCTGCCTAAGGAATCCTTCGCCATCAAATCCAGCTTCGGTCCGTAAAAAGCCGCCTCGCCCGGAGCGGGGAAGTACTTTATCTTCTTTTCTTCCAAAACGTCGCGCAGAAGTTTCTGTGATTTTTTCCAGTCCGCGTCACTGCCGATGTATTTTTTCTTATCCTTCTCGTCGCGCAGAGAAAGACGGAAACGGTACTCCATCTTGTATGTTTTCATAACGCCGTTAACAGCGGATAAAAGTTTCAAAAGCTCATCTTTAACCTGATCCTCGCGGCAGAACGCGTGCCCGTCATCCTGTGAAAAAGCGCGAAGCCGGGTGAGACCATTAAGCTCCCCGGGCTTCTCATCCCTGTACAAGTTGGCGAAGTCCGCGACGCGTATCGGCAGGTCCTTGTAGCTTCTGGTTTCCGAGGCGTAAATCTGCGTGTGCTGTGGGCAGTTCATCGGCTTTAGGAAGTACTCCTCCTCGGTATAGTTGGAGCGGGCGCGGAACATGTCGTCCTTGTACTTGTCATAATGCCCGGAGATTTTAAACAGTTCCGCTTTGTTTATCTGCGGAGTGTGCACCTCCTCGTATCCGAGCTCTTTCCTTATCTCATTGGAGTACTCTTTTATCTTCTGCAGAATGAATGCTCCCTTTGGCTTATAAAGGGGAAGTCCGGGGCCGACCAGATCGGAGAAGACGAACAAGCCCAGCTCCTTTCCAAGTTTACGATGATCCCTCTTCTCCGCCTCTTCGATCATCTTTAAGTGCTCCTCTAATTCCCTAGGGGTAGCGAATGCCAGACCATAGACGCGCGTGAGCATCGGGTTATTC
>JACWAO010000051.1 GCA_014874305.1 Candidatus Colwelliibacteriota bacterium
CCAACTCCGGCAACCCCGATCCCACTACCTACGCCATAGGGTCCAACCTCTCAATAACCCCCTTCATACACGGACTTGTCGGATACTGGCCCCTTAATAAGGGATCGGGGACGACGGCCAAGGACGAAAGCGGGTGGGGGAATAACGGAAGCCTTGAAGGAGCCACAGACCTGCCTACCTGGACTACGAGCGGATGCCTACACAATGGTTCCTGCCTGAACTTTGATGGGAGTGATGATTATGTGAATGTGACTAGCTTTGCTACTAATCACCCATTATCTAGTACAAGCTCAAGAACGATATTATTATGGATAAATCTGTCGGGGTATATAAGTAATACTAACGATAATAATGAGATTGAACTCAACGATGGATATTTTGATTATCGTATAGCGTATACAGTAAATAGTTATGATACCTGTATTAAAAACTCGGTATCTGCATATGGCTGTTCGTCTTCAGCAACCCCGATTAACGAATGGTTACAGGTAGCGTTTGTTTACAATAACAGCGCGCTCCAAATTTATTTCAATGGCTCTTCGGTAGCTTCATTTAGCTTACCAGTAACAGGTACGATAGGTAATGACTTTCTTATGTATAATCCGAAATATACCTCTACTCCTTCGCCGTCGTATCTCGGCAGTAATGTTTACATTTTTACCACCTCCCTTACCTCAGCTCAAATCCAAGCTGTCTATAACGCCGAGAAGCCGCAGTGATCTAAGCTGTTTGACGTTAAACCTCTTTTGGCTTAACCTTGGATAAAGTCCAATGCAATTTTTTATTATCTCATTTCATGAACAATCTAATACTGCCAATAGCGGGTATTTTGGCCGGATTAATAGTCGGGTATATAGCTCGCTATTATCTAGCCGCGAGAAAGAAAGAATCTTTAGAAAGATCGGGAGAGGAGAAACTTCGTAGAGCTAAGGACGAAGCCCAGGACATAGTACTGCAGGCGAAAAACAAGGCGGTCTCAGTGCTTGACGAGGCAAAGACGGAGGAGAAAAAAAGGCGCTCCGAGATAGAAAAAGCGGAGGAGAGCCTGCTTAAGAGATCGGAAATGACGCTCCAGCGCGAGAACGAGATCGCCAAGGAACGGATACGCCTTGTTGAAGAGGAAAAGAGCATTATGGCCAAGAGAGAGACGCTCAGGCAGTCGGAGGCGGAAATTGCCGACAGACTAACCAAGATAGCCGGCCTGACACCGGAGGAGGCCAAGGAAAGAATGCTTAAAGAGGTTAGGGACAAGTATCAGTCGGATCTGGTAGAAGAAGCGAGAAAAATTCTTCACGACCGGCGGGAGGAGATAGAAAAAAAGAGCGTTGAGGTAATGACTACCGCTATCCAGCGGTACGCGCGGGCCCATGTTTCCGAGATAACCACCTCGTCGTTCGTCCTTCCATCCGAGGATTTTAAGGGAAAGATTATCGGGCGGGAGGGCAGGAACATAAGAACACTCGAGAGACTCACCGGCGTCGAGCTTATAGTCGATGAATCTCCGGACACGATTATCATCTCCTCGTTCGATCCGATGCGGCGCGAGGTGGCCAGACTGTCTCTTGAAAAACTGGTTAAAGACGGCCGCATACAGCCCGCCAAAATAGAGGAAAAAGTGGATGAGGCCAAGGCGGAAATAGAAAAAAGAGTGCAGGAGATAGGCGAGGAGGCGGCTTACGAAGTAGGGGTTTACGGCCTCCCGAAAGAAATACTTAACCTTCTGGGCAGATTAAACTTCAGAACCAGCTTCGGACAGAACGTGCTTAATCACTCCGTGGAAATGGCGCATATTGCCGGAATGATAGCCGCCGAACTCGGCGTTAACGTGGATATAACTAAAAAGGCGGCCCTGGTTCACGACATAGGAAAGGCGATTGATCACGAGGTGCAGGGAACGCACGTTGAGCTGGGGAGAAGAATACTTAAGAAATATGGCGTGGAGGAGAGTGTTATCAGGGGGATGGAGGCGCATCATGAGGATTATCCGTTTTCCACTCCTGAATCATACATCGTGACGGCGGCCGACATCTTGTCGGCGGCGAGGCCGGGAGCCAGAAGAGGAACGGTGGAAAATTATGTTAAGCGGCTGGAGGACTTGGAGAAGATAGCCAAGGAGTTTAAGGGCGTAAGAGACGCTTATGCGATACAGGCGGGAAGGGAGCTTAGGGTGTTCGTCGTACCTGAACAGATAGATGACTTTATGGCCTTACAGCTGGCTAAAGACATAGCCTCCAAAATAGAGGCCGATCTAAAGTATCCGGGAGAGATAAAGGTGAATGTGATTCGGGAGCTTAGAGCGGTAGAATACGCGAAGTAGCGAGTCGCGTACCGTAAATCGCGAATCGTGGACCGTGGAACGTAGGACGTAAACGTAATTTGTGGTTCGTGTTTCGCGATTAATGTTTCATAATCCAAGATTTACCCTGAGCCGCCTACGCTTGATCTTCGGCGGACCAAGGTCGCCTTCGCTTGCGAGCTACGGCGAATCAAGAGTTGCCCTTTCCTGTTTTTTGGCTTAAAATCTAGCATAACGTAAAGAAAAAGGTCGAAAGGACTTTAAAGAAATGAAAAAAACTGATTTAGTAGAAGTAGTAATGAAAGCGGCCAGCCTTGATACTAAAAAGCAGGCGGAGGCTGCAGTTGAGTCGGTTTTCGATGCTATCGTTAAGTCTCTCGGACAGGGAGAAGAGGTGGCCATAGCCGGTTTTGGAACCTTCAAGGTATCGAAAAGAGCGGCGAGACTCGGTATCAATCCGAAGACCGGAGAGAAAATTCAGATTCCGGCAAAAACAGCTCCGAAATTCAGAGCCGGAAAGCTTCTTAAAGAAGCGGTTGCCTAGCAATTAAAGCAAGTTAAGAATATTTAAAATAAAAAGCCCGACCATCAGGTCGGGTTTTTTATTATCCTGCGCCTACCTTATTAAAATATTTCTTAACTGCATCCCTATATCCAGGAAAATGCCGTAAGCCTGTTTGACGTCCGAAAGACTTTGGGTAACAAGCTGGGACGGAGTGGCTGTTATCGGGGTTGAGGTTGCGCTTGAAACGTTGAGCGTGGTGGTGCTTGTGGAAGCTGACTCCGTCTGCGGATATAGGATCATCTCTTTGGCGGCCGCGGTCAGGTCGGCGGCGGACTGCAGGAGCGTGTTTATTTCATTAATCTGCTGGTCGAACTCCCCTTGGCTTATAAAGTTACCGGCCTCGAGCTGGCTTATGTTCTGCGATATGGCATTTAACTGGGTATTGGCCGCGGAAATCATCGACTGGCTATAATAAACAAGATAAAAGTTTAGTATATCGTTCATCGAATTGTCATAACGAGACTCGCGAAAATTAGCTATCTCGGCGGCCAGGTTCTTTAAGGATGTGTTTGTCGTTTCGGAATACTGGTCGTAGCTGGTTTCAATAAGATTTAGTTTTAAGCTCTCCGTGTAGAAAAAGTTATAGAAGTAGTTTAGGTTGTTTAAGTATTGATTTTGGAACGCGAATGCCTTTGTGGTTGTAGCAAAAGCGGGAAGACTGTTTAGTTCGGCCCGCGTGGAAGTAACCTCCTTTAATGATAAATTCAATACCTCGGAGATTATGTTTTCTCTGGCTGTAATCTCGCTAAAAACCCTGTCCTGTTGCGAAAGAGACGCGTCGTTCCTGGCGTTCTGAAGCTGAAGCAGGCTATCCTCGAGAGAGGACGTTGTGCTCGTCTGCGGTTGCGTATCTGCCTGTGATCGCGGGTTTGCCTGCGCAGCGGGCTTGCTCGCGGTTGTAGATTTATCTGCCGCCGCAGATTTACCCGTGATCGCGGGTTTGCCTGTAATTATGGGCAAACCTGTAATCGCGGACAGACCTGTGGCAGATGAAGCGCCAACCCCGTTGTTTAATAAACCGCCCCCGTGGCCGTTGCTGTTATCGCTTTCGGCTAAAACGGGCTGTATAGCTAGGCCCGTAAGCAGTAAGACGGAGGCGAGCGATGATAATATGGCTTTATAATTGAGTTTCATAATTGTTTATTGGGCCGCTTGGTTGATAAGATTATCTATATTTTGATTGGTCGAAGAGGATTGTGTCGGGCTTGTCGAAGTGGCCTGCCCTGAGTATGTCGAAGGGGTTCCGGCAGCCGCTTTTAACACGGCGTTAGTTTTGGTAGCTTCCTGGCTGAAGTACTGCACGTTGTTTAAATGCACGTTTATGTCCTTAATCGCCGCATTGGCCTCGTTTGTGATTGAGTTGTTTAAAGCCTGGGGCTGACTGGCGCTTCTTCCAAAGATAAGTCCGACTCCGCTGAGAACGGCTATAACCAGGGCAGACATTAACGCCAAAGAGAGGCTCATGTCAAAAATCCTGGTAAGAACTGTTTTCGGAGTCAAGGCAAAACCGCCGCCTGCCTTCCTGGGGGAAGAAAGTATTATATTTCTGGACTTCGCCGCAAACTCGGCGTTTGGCGACAACGTCTTTAGCCCTGATATTAACTTTATTATTCTGTCTTCGTTCATGCTTCTTGTGATATGAGCCCCTTTAAGCTTTTAATCGCCCGGTTTTGTATAAGCTTTATCGCGCCCTCGCTTTTTCCCAAGGTCGCGGCGACCTCCTTTATGGGCATATCGTTGACGAATCTCATTATCAATACATCCTCCTCCACGCCCTTAAGTTTCTTGAGGTGCTTTACTATTCTTCCTAAAGCTATCCTCTTCTCAGTCTCGTGCTCTATATCGCTCTCTACGATAAGCAACCCTAAGTTGTCGGCGTCCTCTATGCCGAGCTCGGATTTCGCCTGGCGATAATAGTCGTAAACCGTATTGCGCGCTATTCTGTAAAGCCAACTGCCAAAAGAATATCCTTTGTACTCGTACTTGGATATGTTCTGCCAGGCCTTTAAAAATGCTTGATGGGTAAGGTCTTCGGCCTCCTCACGCCGGCCAACCTTCACCAGGACGAACTTATAGATCTTGGGCAAGTAATGGTCGTAAAGCAGGCCAAAAGCCTCGACCTCCCCATCTTTTGTTTTTTTAACCAAGTCCAATTCGTCCTCTAACATATAGAACGAGATTTAAGCGTTACAGTTACACACTTTTTCGAAAGATGCCCATAATGAGCGAGTGAAGGGGATCGAACCCTCGTATCCTGCTTGGAAGGCAGGCGCACTGCCACTGTGCTACACTCGCTTCGGTTTCGGTCCGCGGTAGCCCTTAAACATGGGTAACCCCCGCCTCGCTGAAGAAGCCCATGAGAACAGGAACTGACCCCGCTTAGCCTATTTTGACGGCGGAGGGGTAAATGGCCCAGTAGTTGTCGGTGGATAAGTTGGTCCATGGAATGGCTCCTCGTTTATTGGAAAGGGGGCCGACTTCGGCGTTGGTTTTGGTTCTCGTAGTATAAGTAAGATGGTTGCTATTGCCAGCAACCCAACTACTACAACCAGTATTACGGTTAAGGCCTCTTTTTTCTTGAACATTTCTTGGACGTTTTCTACGGCCCAATTGCACTTTATTATACCAAAATGTCTTTTTTCGGCAAATCTCTCAACCCATCTCCGGCTCGCTCAGGGTAGGTCCTTCGACAGGCTCAGGATAAAGAAAGGGGACAACACGCTTGCGTGTCGTCCCCTTGGGCGCAACGGTTGTGAGCTAGGCGGGCATCATTTCGACGCCGGCCGCCGCAACTGAGAGACGATACTGGACCTGGACTCCTGCCTGCGTGAGCGGCTGACGGCAGGATGCCGCCACGCTCACGTATCGATCTTCCGTCTCCAGCCCGTTCTCGTAGAACGGGTTGTTGTAGACTGAGACTTTCCACACTGCGTCACCGCACAAGCGACGAAAGGTCTCGCGGGCCAACGCCAACGAGGCATTGGGCGCGGCGGAACGGCCGAACTCGAATCTGATGACCAGGAACGGCGCACGATCATGCGCCCTCTCCTGGACGGTTGCCTGGGCCAGTTGGAAGCCGCAGGCTTCCAACCCGGTGAGCGCACCAACCAGCGAGCAGTCATTGGTTGGCTCAATGACCAACACGCCCGCTCGCGGCCGGTTTGCGCGGACTACCCGATCCACTTCCGTTTCCCGACCCAAGGGTGTTACCCCTGGGAGGAACACGAACTGCCTGTTCGTGGATGTGAACTGGACGCCGATCATCCGGACACCTAGGTCTAGCGACATCGTCGGGTCGATCAACTGAGTCACCTCCGGGTGCAAAAGATAGCGACAATATACAATTATTCTTTAATTATGTCAATATGCGCGACTAGCTCTTTGACATAGTAAGTAGCGGGAAGTATTTACATTGAGCGAGTGAAACGAGTTGGTGCTTGCGCCGAGCCGCGGTCGCCTTCGCTTGCGAGCTTCGGCGGACTAAATCGAAGTGTTTACGCTGAATAGTATTGAGGTGTTTACACTGAGCGAACGAAGTGAGTCGAAGTGCGCCCACGAGGAATCGAACCTCGATTACGGGATCCGCAATCCCGTGTCCTGTCCATTAAACGATGGGCGCGTTTTCCACTGCATTGTATGGTAAAAACGTTGATCTCGCAAAGAATCACGAATCGCGGATTATGGATCGCGAACCGCGTACCATGAATCACGAATCTTAAATTTAATATCTAAAATCGAAAATCTAAAACTTTCGGCGCCAGATTTTACTTTTAGACTTAAGATTTTAAATTTTCAGTACTCGTATTCCACATTTCAAGTTTCAGACAGATCCCTCGATTTAGCCTGCCTCGCCCGTCCGTAGCCTTTGGCGAAGGCGGCCAGGCTCAGGGTATTTTGCCGTCTAGGTAAAATAGAAAGCCCACCGCGTCTTGCAGACTGCGGTGGGCGGGGAGAACAACGACGAGGACTCCTAGGAAAAGGCGGCATTGCAGACCGCTAAGACAATCAGGCAAACGCCTGCTACCAGTCCGTAGTAGCAAACGTTTTCGACTTGGTGCGCGAACGCGATCGACGGACCGATGCCGAACGCGGCGAAAGCTCCGGCGAAGCTGCGAAAGGCCGCGTTCGCTAATAGGCTCGTTCCACCTACCGCGAGGCCGATCGTTCCTGGCACTTGCCAAGACATGACCGCCGACTTCAACGCGCGGATCGTCAGCTCCTGCTCCTCCTCGGCCAGCATTGGCCGAACAAGCGTTGTTTTTGTATCTCTGCGCTCGATAACCGATCCCCTCATCTCTAACACCTCCGGGTTCAGACTTGGGTAGAATATCCGACACCTTTACTTCTTTGTCAAGAAAACGACGGCCGATAAAAAACTTGCTGATACGCTGGAAAAATACTAATGGATTTTGGTTATCTCGCCGACAATAACGCCGATTATTATCGCGGCTCCTCCCAAGAGCGCCATCCGCAATCCATGACTGAGCTGACTGGTATTGGAAATCCTCGCGCTTATAACCCCGACTATAAAAAGGGCGATGAGTGAAAACGCTACGGAAAACCAGATAGCATGCGCGGCCGGCATAAATAAGTATGAAACTATCGGAATAAACGAAGCGAGAACGAATGATACAAACATTACGGAACCCGCGATATACGCGTTTTTGCCGGGGACCTCTTTTTGAGCCGCGTACTCGGCGGCGGACTGTTCCGACAAAAAACTTCCCACGGCCATGGAGAACGCCTCTACGAAAGCATAAACTATTCCCGCTAAGACTATGGAAGATGTTGGCAAACCGCTTATATCTATGCCGGATAAAAGCCCGACTGTGGAAACAAGGCTGTCCGAGACGCCGAAAACTATGCTACGCAAGTTTACGCTGGTTAACTTCATATTTACATGTTATTCGCAAATCGGATATTAAAAAAGAAGACACCGCGCTTTATTAGCGCGGTGTCTGTTCTATAAGAGGATCGCTACTCCGCAAACTCTTCACAGTCGCACTCTTTGCACGATCCTATTTCCGGTTCCGCTCCTGAACCGGAGCGCGTAGAGTGGTCAAGCATGGTGTGGCCGCATTTCTTGCACTCCTTAAGTAAAGAAAACGAACCATTGCCCTGGCTTTCGATTTTCTCCATTGTTCTGCCGCTATTTATTTTCCGACCTTTTATATTACTTAAAAGCCGTTTTTGGTCGTACTGGTCTTTCTGGAGTATTTTAAAGAGAATCGGATACTCTTCAGCCACCTCCTTCTCGTCCGCCTCTATTATACCTTCTTTTATTCTCTGTCAAAAACCATAAATTATTGCCCTTACCCGGATATCTCTATCTTAGAGATTCCGAAAATCTCACCAAAAGAATAATGTGAGGAAAAACTTATGTCGTTGCCGTTCGGTATGTACGGATCGCGCATAATGTAGTTGCCTCTGCTCCCGCTTACCAAGACGACATAGTGCGTTCCTCCATAGGCGTGAAGCCCGACTATTACTGGATTGCCAGTGGCTAACGTTTTATCTATGTATGATGATTTACGCGTCGCGCTTACTCCATCAACGTGAATAGTAAACAAAAGATAAGCCGGATAATAAGCCGCGAAATTACTCGGATTATTATTTATGGTTACCGGCGTTACGTCGCGGTAGCCGTAGTGGGTCATTACCATGGCCATCGATGTGATAAGGCACCCGTCGCTTGCCAAGGTGTATCGCGTCCCATTAAGCGGAACGGCGCCCCACGCCGTGTCGCGCTGGTTATAATAACATCCCCACGAGTCGCACACGGTTTGATCTCCCAAAAGTTTTGAACCTCCGGCGTTCTGGGTGAATTTAGAGAAGTTGTCCAGCTCCGCTTTAGCCTGCGCTAGTAGTCTCTGATAAACCGATTCCTTGGCGTTCGTCTCCGCCAGAAGTTGTGTTTTAGCCTGTTCGGTTGCCGCAAGAGATTGCTTTTGCGACACTAGTACCGCCTCTTGCTTCGCCAGCGCATCATGTTTTTGCTGTGATATATTCTGAGAATCGGTCAGACTGCTTTTCTGCGTTTGCAGGGTGTTTATATCGTTTTGAATGCCGCTCTGCATTTCTAAAATAGCGTTGATATCGTCAGCCGCTTGAGACAGCCCCCCGGAGGAGAGTAGCTGTTCGATAAGCGTCTGGCCGTCAGACACCTGCAGGTTCCTCAGTTCTTTTGCCAGCGCCTGTCTCTGAGTGTCGATTGTTTGGCTTGTGTTAGTGATCTGTCCTCCGAGTTGCTGAATCTGAAGTTCGGTGGAGTTGATCTGTTTTTGCGTGACGAATATTCCCGCTTCCACCTCACGGTGCTGTAAATCTAACGCGCTAATCGCCTGATTCAGCGTCGCTTTATCACTGCCAATCTTTTTTAACTCCGCTTGATATTCCACTATCTGCTGGTTTAGTATCGCTATTTGCTGATCGTTGGCGTTAATCTGGTCCTGCAGAGAAGGCGTGCTCGTGGCTGTCGTGGTGGCGACGGTTGACGGCTGTGAAACGCTTTGCGCGGATGCGGCGCTAGCCGCGGCCAGAAGAACAGCCGCGCACGTCGCTAAACATCCTCGCAAAACCTTGATTGCCGGTTTTTCTCCGCTCCATAGATAATGCATAATCTATTCCTATGGGTTACTATACAACAAAAGACTTTTTACGCGCAAAAACAGCGATTAATTTTTCATACAAGACGCATGAAATGCGTGGTACTATAAAACAACTATGGGCGAACTAAAATTCCCCCAAAATTTTCTCTGGGGCGCGGCAACCGCGAGTCACCAGGTAGAGGGCGATGCCCGTAACCAGTGGAGCGAGTGGGAAAAATCGCCGGCTCGTTTGGCACAGCTTACAAAGGACAGGTTGATTGCCAAATATGGTAAGGAGAATTTTATCTCCGGCCGCGCGGCCGACCACTATAACCGATATGAGGAAGATTTTAAATTAGCGAAAGAGCTCGGTCATAACGCGACGCGCATTTCTCTCGAGTGGTCGCGCATTGAACCTCGCGAAGGGGAATTTGATACGGAAGCCATCGAACACTACCGCCGCGTCATCGCATCAATTCGAAATAACGGCATGGAACCGTTTGTTACTCTTTGGCATTGGACTTTCCCCTTATGGTTCCGCGACAGAGGCGGGTTTGAACGGAAACGCAACGCGAAATATTTTACGAGGTACGCGAAGAAGATGACAGCCGAACTGCGGGACGTTAAATTTTGGTTGACGTTGAACGAACCGGAGCTTGTTACTGGCCATAGCTATCTTTTTGGTTTATGGCCGCCGCAAGCCAA
>JACWAO010000052.1 GCA_014874305.1 Candidatus Colwelliibacteriota bacterium
TGTATCGAGTCGTACGAGCCAAGCGAACAGGAGGTAAAAGCCGTCCAGAGCCAGATCAAAGCGGCCGGGCTGGATCCGGTTAAGTACCTGGTTCCAAAACGCCTGTATCGCGGTAAAGGATGCGCCGCGGATAACTTTACCGGTTATTCCGGCCGCGTCGGAATCTTTGAGATAATGGATATATCGGAAAAGATAAGGGAACACATAGTAAGCCCCGAGTTTTCCCTGGACAGCTTGCGCGCTTTGGCCGCTGAAGAGGGAATGATCTCAATGTTCCAGGATGGACTAAGAAAAGCCGAGCTTGGCATCACTACGATAGACGAAGTCTTAAGAGTCATCGGCGAATAAAACATAAAAGTTATGAGATTTCATTACACAGCGTCCGATCAAAATGGCCGTCTTCTAGACGGGTATGTTGAAGCCAATAATCCGGCGGAAGTTCTTGAGTGGATGTCCGGGCAGGGATGGAAACCGGTTACCATAAAGGGGATTCACGAGACGGAAACGCAGAAGATGCTGGGGCTGGTCAGCAGGCAGGGGATCACTATAGCCGACCAGGTTTTTATTACCAAGTACCTCGCGCTTATGCTTAAGGTTGGAACCGACCTGTTTAAGGCCATAGACATTCTGGCTGAGGACTTTGATAAGCCATCTTTAAAATCGTTTCTTATAGAGGTCAGGGAAGCGTTGAGTAAGGGACAGCCTTTTTACGCGACCTTTTCCAGATACCCGAAATACTTCTCCCCGGTGTTCATCAATATGGTGAAAGCGGGAGAAAGTTCCGGAAACCTGGAAAAAGTATTCGATGATTTGAGCACCTCCCTTCAAAAACAGCAGGAGATAAGGGACAAGATTAAAGCGGCGCTTATTTACCCGGTTATCCTTGTCATCATGGCCACGACCATACTGCTCGTACTTGTTGTCTTTATTCTTCCTAAAATAGCCAAAACCTTCATGAGTTCCGGCATACAGCCGCCTATTTTTACCAGAATCGTATTCGACGTGGGGCTGTTTATAGGAAACAATGTCGCCATTATTTTTCCAGTAGCGGTCGCGGCCGGAATAGGATTATGGCTGTTCTTACGAAGCGGCGTCGGCAAGAAGTTTATTAACCAAGTTTTAGCCAAAACTCCGGTCGTAAAAGAAGTCGTCTCCAAAATGGCTCTCCAGAGATTTGCGGCAACTTTCGCGTCCCTCTTAAAGTCCGGCCTGCCGATACTCGATGCCCTGGAAATTACAGCTGGAGCCTCCGGATCGCTCGAGATGGAAACCGCGCTTAAGAGAATATCCCAGGAAGGGGTTGCTAAGGGCCTTACCATAGGGGAATCGTTCCGCAGGGAACCGGTTTTCCCGAGGGTAGTCGTGAACCTGCTTACTATATCGGAAAAAGCGGGCCATATGGAAAACATTCTGGATACGCTTGCTGAATTTTATGCTTCCGAAATAGACTCCTCGATACAAATTCTCATGTCCTTCCTCGAGCCGGCCCTGCTTCTTGTCATGGGGGTGGTTGTAGGCGGAATAGCCCTGTCTATCATAGTTCCAATTTACCAACTTACAGCGTCATTCGGATGATGCAAAGCAAATCAAAAAAACAAAAAAATGCTTTCCTGTTAAATCCGAAAAACGCGGAAGGCTTTACGTTGGTTGAGCTTCTTATAGTTATCGCTATTATGGCTATAATAGCGACCATTACTCTCCCGAACTTTTTCCCCTCCAGGTACAAGTATTCTGTTACCAAGGACGCTGAAGGCATGGTTTATAACATAAGAAACGCTGTTACGAATTCCCAGTCCCAGCTTTATGGGTCGAGGTGGGGGATTCATCTTGGGAGCAGTACCTCAACGAGCGGATACTTTTACGAAACGTGGTATGGAACTTCGACTTATGCTTACGGGACGGTTTATAAACATATCGGTCTTGATTCAGGGGTTACCTACTCCGGCCTTCCTTTGGGATCTTCCATGGATATCTGTTTCGCGCAGGTAAGCGGCCTGCCGGTTAACTGCGGGACGGGAGTCAGTACATCCACCTCCGTAACACTTACCTCTCCGACCGGATTTACCACAACCATTGCCATAAATACTAACGGGAGCATAAGTTACTAATCTTGGATATTTTCCCTGAATCTCCGCGTATAAAGCTATCAACTGTTCTGCGCGGGGCTGATAGTTTATAATTATTGTAATGGGCGACAGTAATAAAAGCGGACAGTCTTTAGCCGAGGTCATTATCGCGACGGCGGTTGGAGCGATTATTATAGGCGCGGTTGTTTCTTCGCTGGTCTTATCGATGCGGGGCAGTTCACAGGGCAGGCTGGCAAGTTCGGCGGCTTCTTTGGGTAACGGGATCTTAGATAGCGTACAGGCACTTTCCGATGGAGACTGGCAAGCAGTATATAATCTATCGACCAAAGGACCGACCTCGGAATATTACCTTGTTACAACCGGCACCCCTCCAACCGTTGTGGTTGCGACCGGAACCGAGTCCGTTACCGTAAACAGCGTCGCCTTCACCAGGTATTTTTCCGTGCAAGATGTTTATAGAACAAGTTGCGGCACGGGAAGTATCACGACAAGCTCCCCGACCAGCTGTTCCAACGGCATCGGTGTGCTTGAGGATCCCTCGACACAGCTTATTACCGCATACGTTTCCTGGGAAAATGTCGGAGGAGCTACGAGCAGTATCTCTCTATCGGCATACGTAACGCATTCCAAGGATCGCGTAACGCAGTATAATAACTGGAGCGGATCGTCCGGGATTCAGGGTCCGGTTGCCGCGCCCGCGCCGGATTACGTCACATCAAGCAATATAACAGCGTCGAGTAGTATCGAACTAAACGCATACTAACCATGAACAACGCACAACTCGTAAAAACTATCAAAAAAGCAGAGGCATATTTAACGTTTTTTATTGTCGCGGCCGGATTCTTCATTTTTTCTTCAAGCGCGTTGGCCGCTACCAATATCGACGCGACAAACCACTGGGCGTGGAACGACAATATAGGATGGGTTGATTTTTACTCGACCGGAAACGTCAATGTGAGCGGAACTGGAATAAGCGGGTATGCCAGTTCAACTATGGGGGATGTTGCCTTGGACTGCAACACCTCTCCAAACGGCTATATTTGCAATAACAGTAATTTTCAGGTGGTTAACGATGGTAACGGCAACCTGGCCGGCTGGGCATGGAACGACAATATCGGCTGGATAAGTTTTTGCGGAAATAGCGGCGGCGGTTCGACGTGGAACGGCTCAACCTGGATATGCCCCGCGAGTTCTACTTATGAAGTTACGATCGATTCTTACGGAGACCTTCAGGGCTGGGCATGGAA
>JACWAO010000053.1 GCA_014874305.1 Candidatus Colwelliibacteriota bacterium
GTCTTGGAAAACGGAAAAATTATTCGGGGCGAGACGAATGTGGATGTGCCAAAACACAACGCCAAGCTCCGCATTAAAAAAGTCTTTTTGCGGCCCAAAGCGAAAGCTTATGATAAATCAATCGAGGCTATAGCGTCAGCCGACGCTATTGTCATAGGTCCGGGAGATTTGTATTCGTCTCTGGCTCAGATACTTTTGGTTGATGGAATGGCCGAAGCGATAAGAAAAAGCAAAGCCAGGAAGATTTATATAGTTAACGTGATGACCAAGCGCGGCGAGACTAACGGGTTTGGCGTTGAGGACTTCGTCTCTGAAATAGAAAAATATCTCGGCGGAAAGGTGGATTACGTTCTTTATAATCGCAGGCGTCCGAGTGCGGCGAGAATAAAACGCCATCGCCTGGCGGACAGGAGCGTTTTGGAGGTTGTCGCAAACGGAAAAATATCAGGCAAGGACAGGTTTATCGGGCTTGATTTAATAACCAAATCCGGGCTGGTTGTTCACGACCCGGAGAAGGTAGCCGAGGCGGTGATGAGTTTGTTGACAAGGAGGAGGCTTCATATATAATAAGCTCCAGATGGTTGGTAGAAAGCAATTCACAAAAAGCGGCTAAGGTCAGCGGTTTTACTGTTGTCTACAGGCCGCTTCCAGGAGCGGTTTTTCTATTTCAGACGTCTACGGAATCTTAACAACCGAATAATTAGAATCACAAGTAAGCCCGTTAGATTCACAATTTTATTTGTAATCTAATTGGGTAAAAGACGAAAACATTTAAATGCTTGGCATTTAAATGGCAGGTTTTATAAACGTCTTTACGGACCTATCGAAAGATAGGTTCTAATGGGAATGTGTGGTTATTTAAGGGCGTATGGTGGATGCCTTGACACAAAACAGCGATGAAGGACGCGGCGTAGCGGCGATACGCCTCGGGGAGGTGCGTAGCAACCTTTGATCCGGGGATTTCCAAATGGGGCAACCTGGCACGGCAAACCCGTGTCGTCCGGTCGTAAGACTGGAAGCACACCTGCTGAAGTGAAACATCTCAGTAAGCAGAGGAAGAGAGAACGAAGTCATTCCCCAAGTAGCGGCGAGCGAAAAGGGAGAAGCCTAAACCCATTACCCGCAAGGGTGGTGGGGGTTGTAAGATATGTACGCTGCTAAAAAGCGCAGGTCGATGCGGAGAAGGAAACTTTTCCGTACCGATCTGTGCTTCAGGCAAGGAAAGGTTACAAAATCTTTTGCTAGCAGAATCGGCTGGAAAGCCGAACCAGAGAGGGTGAAAGTCCTGTACGCGAAAGCGGAAGATCCTTTTAGTATATAATCTTGAGTACTTCGAGTTACGATAATCTTGAAGGAAACATCCCGGACTATCGGGAAAGGCTAAATATGTTTTGTGATCGATAGTGAACAAGTACCGTGAGGGAAAGGTGAAAAGCAGCCCTGTTAGGGCGGTGAAATAGACCTGAAACCGTACGCCTACAAGGAACGGAAGCTCAAATCTTTGTCCGCAAGGACAAGGGCGAGTAACCGTGTGCCTATTGAAGAATGATCCAACGAGTTTATGCATATCGCGTAGTCTAATCTGTCTCTGACGGAGAAGGCGCAGGGAAACCTAGTGTTAATAGCGCGAAAATCCAGCAATGGATTTTGGCGGTATGTGTAAGACCCGAAGCCAGGCGAGCTTACCTTGACCAGGGTGAACTTCGACGAAAGTCGAAGGGAGGCCCGAACCGGTGGGTCGTGCAACACCTTCGGATGAGTTGAGGTAAGAAGTGAAAAGCTAATCGAGCCTGGTAATAGCTGGTTCTCTTCGAAACAGTTTTAGGACTGGCGTCGCGTGTTCCCTTTTGGGGGTAGAGCACTGGATGGTCTGTAAAGGGCGAAAGCTCAGCAGACCAATCAAACTCCGAATACCAGAAGGTTAAGCGCGGCAGTTAGACTGCGGGGGCTAAGCTCCGTGGTCGAGAGGGAAACAGCCCTGACCGCCATCTAAGGTCCCTAAATCTGCGCTAAGTGTAAAAGGTGGTCGTAGACCATAGACAGGTAGGAGGTTGGCTTAGAGGTAGCCATCCTTTAAAGAGTGTGTAACAACTCACTACTCGATGGTAAGCGGCGCCGAAAATTTACCGGGGCTCAAGCGCAGTACCGAAGATGCGGATCGACACTTTCTTTTTGTATCGGGCGATTTCAGTTTGGCCTGGTATAAAGAGAATGTGTTGGTGGTAGAAGAGCATTTCCAGTGCGGTGAAGGTCAACCCGGGAGGGTGACTGGAGCGCTGGGAAGAGAGAATGTTGGAATGAGTAACCCACTAAGCCGGTGAGAAACCGGCTCCCCGAAAATCCAAGGTTTCCGTGGCAATGGCAATCAGCTACGGGTTAGGCGGCCCTAAGGCGATGGCGAAAGCCGAAGCTGATGGACAGCTGGTTAATAATCCAGCCCTTCCGTGCATTTCGATGGAGGGACGAGGCGCAGTACGCCGATCATCTTATTGGTTTGGTGTTCTTGGCTCGAGGATGGTGTTTTGGCAAATCCGGACACCTGCGTTCAATCGCGAATCCCAGAGCAAAGGCGAGTCGGAGTTTTTACTCCGGTTAGTCGGCTGAGCGCGTTTCCGAGAAAAACTTCTAAGGTTAAGTGCATGGAATCCGTACCGTAAACCGACACTGGTGGATAGGGCGAGTAGCCCGAGGGGTACGAGTGATTTCTCGTCAAGGAACTCGGCAAAAAAGCGGCCGTAAGTTAGCGATAAGGCCTCTCAATACTTTCTTTTCGCAAGAAAAGATAGTGCTGGGCGCAGCGAAAGTATCTCTGGCAACTGTTTACCAAAAACACAGCTCCCTGCGAACTCGCAAGAGGATGTATAGGGGGTGACGCCTGACCGATGCGAGAAGGTTAA
>JACWAO010000054.1 GCA_014874305.1 Candidatus Colwelliibacteriota bacterium
GAATCCGTGAAATAACAGAGATTAGGAGAGGTCAGACACCAAAGGATTGTTTTCTGCCTGTCTGATGTTTTTATAACAACGCGGCCGTTAAAGAAATCCCTGCTTATTTTTATGTCCCCAACTGTCGGCAAATACCTTAACGCCCCCGTAACGACTTCTTTCGAACCGTTCCAAACAAGCATATTATTCAGCCCCAAGGTATAAGCAAACAGGCTGTTGCCCATCAGTTTCGAAGTAACAGCCGAAATAACAAGAGAGCTTGACGCCGAAGATTCTCCGCTTACGGTTACGGAACGAACTTTAAAAAAAGGAAAGCGCAGAAGAAAAGTGAAAAAACCGATCGACAATAGAACAACGAAGCCCATCAAAGCATACGTTTTGATCCGTCTCCACACCGTCCATCTTATCGGGGACTTACTCTTATAGCGCATCTATCGGGGTTTTTTAATCAACTCCTTCCCAAGATATCCGCGTAAAACCTCCGGGACGACGATGTCGCCGTCCTTGGTCTGATAGTTCTCCAGTATGGCGATTAGTACCCGCGGGCTGGGAAGAGCGGTGTTATTGAGCATATAAACGTACTTCCTTTCTTCCGGACCATCGACGTACTTTATATTCAGTCTCCTCGACTGCCAGTCCAAAAAATTACTGGCCGATCCGGTTTCCGCCCAGCGTTTCATTCCGGGCAACCAAGCCTCGAGATCGAACGCCCGGTACTTGCCGGGACTCATGTCTCCCGTGCAGATTTGAAGCCGTCGGTATGTCAACCCAAGCTCTTCGTGCATCTCTCCCGAGATCGAGGTCATTTCATCCTGAAGTTTATTAGCCTCCTCGATGTTCGCCTCAACTATCGCTACCTGCTCGACTTTCATAAACTCGTGAACGCGGTACAGCCCCTTCACGTCCTTGCTGTAGCTTCCGATCTCGCTCCGGTAGCACTGACTGTATCCGCAAAGCTTCACTGGCAGATTTTTTCCCTCTAAAACCTCGCCGGCGTAATAAGCCAGAAGAGACGGCTCGGCCGTTCCCACTAAAAACTTCTTATCTTTACTGATCTCGCCGGTCGCCTCCTTATCCGAGGTAGCGACCTGGTAAATCTCATCTATGTTTGGATCGTACTCCAGCCCCTTAAAATACCCACTGCCGAAAAGCGCGAATTGTTTAACCAGCGTCGGTGGAATCATCGGAGTGAACCCGCGGCTCACCATCTTGTTTAGGGCATACATCATAAGCCCTATAGTCAATAGAACACCGTCGTTTTTCAAATAATAACCGCGGAATCCCCCAACCTTGCTTCCCCTGTCAAAATCAAGAATATCAAGAGCCTTGCCCAGTTCGATATGGTTCTTCGGCTCAAAATCAAATTCTTTTGGCTCTCCCCATCGGAAAATCTCCTTGTTGCCGGATTCGTCCCGTCCCACCGGCGTGTCCGGAGAAGGAATGGTCGGAACTTTTGCCATTAGCTCATCAAACCGTTTCTTGACCCCATCCAGATTTTTCAAATCCGGCTCTTTCAGGCCGCGCCCTTCCTGAATAAGGGCCTTTCTCTCCGTCTCATCCTTAGCCTTGGAAATCCTGTCGCTTAACTCATTCTTGGACCGATTAAAAAGCTCTGCTTCTCGCGTTAAAGCGACGCGCTCCTTGTCAACCTCCAACAACTCATCCAAGTCAAGCTTAATACCCTTGTTTTTAACAGCTTCTTTAAGCTCGGCAGTATGTTCTCGAATAAATTTAATATCCAGCATAATGTCGCTTTTACGCACTAATTCTTGTGCCAGTTTATATGCCATATTATTACTCCATACCGGCTCAAAATCAAATTATAATTCTCACTTCTTCTCCGTCTTCTTATGCAGAAGGCCCGGAAACGTAATGTTCTCGGGCCGCTTTGCGCTGTTTTATCAAGTACCCACCTTCATCTTAAGAGGGAGAGGTGAAGGAGAAAAAAACTACCCCTTCCTCTTAAGCAGAGGGAAGAAAACAGTTTCTCTTACCGGTTTGTTCATAAGGACGGCAAAAAGCCTTTCTGACATACCGAATCCTCCGGTCGGAGGCATGCCGTACTCCAAAGCGTTTAAGAAATCATCGTCGAGCATCTGAGCCTCGACATCGCCTTTCTGCCTGAGCCCCATCTGCTCCTCAAACCTTTCTCTCTCATCTGAGGGATCGTTCGCCTCCGAAAATCCCTTGCCCAGCTCGGTTCCGCAGGCGATTATCTGGAACCTTTCAACCTTATCCGGCTCCCCTTCTTTTCTTTTCGCCAGCGGCTCTATATCAACCGGCGGATCTATAAGAAAACACGGCTGTATAAGTTTCGGTCTGGCTGTCTTTTTAAAAATTAGGTCTATTAGTCTTCCGCGGCCGTGCTGTTTGCCAATCTCTATGCCTAATTCTTTCGCTTTGGACGCGAGCTCTTCCTCCGTCGCGTACTTCAAGTCCAAGCCAGCGTTTTCTTTAAATACCTCGTAGTAGTCCACCGTCGGCCACTCCCCTTCCCAATTTATCTTCTCTCCGTTTCTTTCCATAACCAAAGACCCGATAGTTTTTTCAATGACAAACTTATACATCTCCATTACATACTCCATCACTTTTTTATAATCGGCGTAAGCCCAGTAAAACTCCATCTGGGTATAGTCCTGAAGATGTTCCGCGTCGATTCCCTCGTTCCTGAAAATTCTGCCTATCTCAAAAACCTTGTCGAATCCTCCGACAAGAAGTTTCTTTAAGGAAATCTCCAGAGAGATTCGGAGATAAAACTCGGTCTGAAGCGCGTTGTGTTTGGTAACAAACGGCTCCGCTTCCGCTCCGCCGGGAACGGCCTCAAGAACCGGAGTCTCAACCTCTAAAAACTCGTGCTGATTCATAAAATCCCTTACGGTCTTCCAAAACAAGCTCTTCTTCTTAAATATTTCTCTTACCTCCGGATTGACCAGCAGGTCGACGTACCTCTCGCGCAACCGAAGCTCCGCGTCCTGCAGACCGTAAAACTCGCTGGGTATCGGCCTTAATGACTTAACGGCTATCTTGAAGACAGAAACCTCCAGGCTCTTCTCGCCCCTTTTAGTCTCGAAAAGTTTTCCGGACGCGCTTACGAAATCCCCCCTGTCCAGGTTCTCCCTCCAGAAATCAATGTCGGGCAGGAGGTCTTTCTTTAAAACAAGCTGGATCGTTCCGCCCTCGTCTCCTAGGTCTACAAAAATAACCCCGCCCTGATCGCGTATAGATTTAACCCTTCCTATAAGCGCCACCTTCTTTTTTTCCAACGACAGCTTGGAGAAATCTTTTATTGCCTCGCTAATCGAAAAATCGCGTTCCACCCTTGCCGGATAAGGGTTTAATCCGCGTTCTTTTATCCTTTCCAGTTTCTTTTTTCTCTCTTCGATTAACGAATCAAGCATCTTACTCTACGCGAGTTATTATATATTCCGCCTTGCCCACCGGCGTATTGACCACAACCGCATCACCGACCTTATGGCCTAAAAGGCTTCCGCCCAAAGGAGACTCATTTGAAATAAATCCCTCTTCCGGTTTAGCTTCATTTCGTCCGCCTATGAAAAATCTCATCGCCTTCCCGTTTATAGCCACCTCCACCGTGGAACCGATACCCACAACTCCGGAGTTCTTCTCCCCCTTCTTAATAATAACCGAATCCTTCAATATCTGCTCCAGCTCATCTACTCTTCTTTCCACCTTGCGCTGTTCGTCCTTAGCTTCGGCGTACTCGGAATTTTCCGATAAATCGCCGAGTTCTTTTGCCTTCTTCAGTCTTTCCGATATCTCCAACCTACCCTTTCCCTTAAGCTCCTCCAACTCGGCCTTTAATTCATCTAAACGCTCCCCTGTTACAAAGTAGGTCATCTTTTTTATATTTATATTTTATAAGCTCCGGACAAGAGCCAAAATTTTATCTTAATTGAATTTTGAAAATCCTGAAGGAGATCGCCAAGCGTCCTCCTATGACCACCGCAAGATTCAACCTCAACCTCTCCGACTCTTATCCCCATCTTCCTCGCCAGTCTCATAACCTCGATCTCGTACCCCCGGCCGTTTATCCTGGTCTGGTTGAAGATTTTTTCCGCGGCCGGTTCAGAGAAGCACCAAAAACCAGAAACCCGCTTCTTGCCCGATGTTCTCATAGAGCCAGAAATAGCGACCGCGATCCCGACACCGGCCTTAAATTCCGGAAGGAGTTTCCACACCTCGGTAATCGAAATCCGCCCGTCGGCGCGCATGACCAGCCTGTGCTTTCCAAGGGCCTGGAGCAGTCCCTTCCTTACGGCAAATCCCTCGCCGAAATCGCGCTCGATTTCGATGAGCCTTATATTCTTTATAAACGAAGACAGTCTTTTAACGATCTCTCTCGTCGCGTCGGTCGATGCCGAATCAACTACTAGTATCTCATAACTCACATCTCCCTGTCCTAAATGCCGATCTATGTCTATAAGCGTGAGCGGCAACCTTTTCGCTTCGTTTCTAGTCGGGATAAGTATAGTAAGATTAGGAGATTCCATTGTGGTATGCCGCAATAACTACCTTTTCTTCCACTGCGGCGCTCTTCTCGCCTTGCGTAATCCGTATTTTTTACGTTCGACGGTTCTTTCGTCCCTGCTCAAGTAACCCGCGGCCTTAAGCGTCGGCCTAAAATCGGGGTTGAACTTGACTATGGCTCTCGCGAGCCCCAGGGTTACGGCGTCGGCCTGTCCCGACATTCCTCCGCCTCGTACCGATACGCTTACTTCCGGACGGGATTTTTCTCCGAAGACTTTTAACGGAGAAAGCGCCGCGACGCGCATTTTAAAAACAGGAAAAAACTTTTCCGCGTCTTTGTCGTTTATTATCACGCGGGAAGAGTCTCCGGATAATGGATATATCCGTACTCTGGCTACTGCCGTTTTGCGGCGGCCTACTCCTTCAAAATATTTGGCGTCTTTCGTTATGGTTTTACTCATTGTCTTCAATAACTAACATCTTAAGTCTTTTGCTCGCAAGCTTGTTTTTGGGAAGCATGCCGCGTACGGCGCGTTTCAGAACCCATCCCGGATTGGAAGAAAAAACATCCTCGAACTTCTTCTCTTTCAGGTGGCCGACGTATCCGGTATGACGGTAATAAACCTTCTGAGATTCTTTTTTTCCGGTCAGCTTCAGCGATTTTACGTTCTTAATCACAATCTTGTTCTCGCCCAAAACGCGCGGATTATAGCTCGCCGCGTTCTTACCCTGCAATAGGCGCGCCACCTCGCTCGAGAGACGTCCCAAAGTTTTTCCTTTAGCATCGATAGTATGTGTCATAAAATCTTAAACAAACTCCACAATCGCCTTCCTCGCGGCATCGCGTTTCCTTATAACAGCCGTTTTAACTATCCTGGTGTATCCGCCCTTGCGGTCGGCGTACTTCGGAGCTATCTCGTTATACATTTTAAAAGCCGACTTCTTCGGCAGCTTGCTGAGCAGGCTTCTCATCGCGCTTAAATCTTGTTTTTTAGCTACCGTTACGAGCTTTTCAACCTTAGGCTTGATCTCCTTTGCTCTGGCCTCGGTAGTAGAAATACGCCCGTGCTGTATAAGATTGGACACCAAACCGTTCACAAAACTGCGTCTGCGGCCTTTTATCCTGCCAAATTTTCTGCCCTTTTCCAAATGCCTCATTTTGCTTTCTTCTTGCTTACAACCTTCTCCTCAGTTTGATCTTCTACAACATCAATCTCCGCGATCTTACTGAAGTGATCCAGTAAAATGTTAGTCGCCTTATGCAAAGAATGCGACGGGCTCACGGTTCCGTCCGTCTCTATTTCTACGGTTAAACGGTTATAATCGGTGCGGTCTCCGACGCGCATATTTTCCACTGAGAAGTTAACCTTGCGGATAGGAGAAAACAGCGCGTCCAAAGCTATGACTCCCACCGGAAGTTTTTCTCTCTGCTCCGACTCCACCGGCACGTATCCTATTCCCTTCTCCACGGTAAGCTCCATCTCCAGTTCCGCGCTTTTAGAAGTTAATGTGGCTATGTGCAAATCCGGATTCTGGACCTCCACCTCGGAATTTCCTTTTATATCTCCGGCCGTAACCTTAGTTTCGCCCTTTGCCTTAAGAATCAGAACCTGCGGTTCGGAAGCGAAAAATTTGAACCTGGCTTTCTTAAGATTGAGACAAATAGCGACCACGTCCTCCATAACTCCGGGTATGGCGGAAAACTCATGGCTCACGCCCTTGATCTTGACTCTCGTAACAGCCGCCCCCGGGAAGGACGACAAAAGAACGCGGCGCAAAGCGTTGCCGATAGTTATCCCGTACCCGCGGTAAAGCCCTTCTATGCTGAAAGATCCCTTGGTCTCGTCCTCTTCTATGCGCTTTATTTTAACGTTGTCGCTTAAGTAAGTTGTTTCCATAAAATTATTTTGAATAATAATCGACGACCGCGCCTATATCAACCGGCAATTCGATGTCTCCGGGTTCTCCCACAAGCTCGCCGGATAAGCTCCCTAAATCAAGTTTTATCCAGACCGGAAACTCGTATCCCTTGAGTTTTTCGGCGATTCCGGTGAAATACTTATTACCAGCCGACTCAGGCCTCACTTTTATGACATCTCCCTGGCGAAGGATAAGCGCGGGGGAGGTAACGCGCCGTCCGTTTACCAGAAAATGACCGTGGCTTACAAGCTTTCTCGAGATCGAGCGGCTTGCCGCCAAGCCCATCCTAAACACCACATTGTCTATCCTTCTTTCCAAAAGGCTCAAGACACCGTTGGCTCCAGCCCTTCCCTCTCTCACCGCCTCTATAAAAACCGCTCTTAACTGGCTGTCGCGCAATCCGTAAATAAACCGCATCTTCTGCTTTTCCTTCATCTGCAAACCAAACTCTTTTGGCTTGCGGAAGCGCTTCCTGCTTCTTGATCCGGGAGGATTGGGTTTTCTAACAAGAGCGCATTTCGGTGAGTTGCACCTCTCTCCTTTTATGGACAGCTTGGTTCCCAAACTTCTTTCTCTTTTTTCTAAAACCGGTTTCATAAATTTTTATACCCTTCTGGCTTTCTTCGGCTTCGGGCCGTTATGGGGAATCGGGGTAACATCCTTAATCGTTACAACGTTGAAGTTGTGGTTAAGAAGCGATCTCACCGCGGAATCGCGTCCCCCGCCGACTCCCGATACGTAAACGTCGACGTTGACCGGACCGGTCTTTTCAACCTTCTCGGCCAGCGCGGCTATGACTTTCGAGGCGGCAAAGGGGGTCGCCTTTTTTGGACCGGCGAAGCCAAGAGATCCGGCGGTAGCCCAGGCTATTACGCCGCCATTATTGTCGGTAATGGTCACGATCGTATTATTATAGGAAGCGCTAATGTAAACGCGGCCGTTCTCGACCTTGCGTTTCTGGTTTTTAGCCGCGGCTTTGGGCGCGGTTTCCGTTTTTGCTTCCTCCGTTTTTGGCTGGATAATTTTAGTCTTTCCCATGGTTTTATTTCAAATCAACCTTGCGGCGTCCGCTTCCCGCCGTCTTTCTGACGTTACCTCTCACGGTACGCGAATTAGTCTTCGTCCTCTGGCCTCTTGCCGGTAGCCTATATATATGCCGGAACCCGCGATACGCTTTTATATCTCTTAACCGTTCTATATTTTGTTTTATAACCTGGCGCAGGACGCCCTCAACGCGGTAGTTTTTATCTATCTCCGCCTGCAGTTTAGCCACCTCGCTCTGGTCCAAATCTTTGGCAATCTTATCGGGATCTATCCCGACAGTCTTCAGAATGCCTCCAGCCGTATTTAAGCCGATGCCGTAAATATAGGCCAAAGAGACTTTTATTTTCTTGTTATCGGGAATGTTTACTCCAATTAATCTCATAAATTTTATCCTTGCCTTTGCTTGTGCTTTGGATTTTTCGAGCAGATAACGTAAACCCGTCCTTTCCTGCGGACGACTCGGCAGTCTTTACAAATTTTTTTAACCGAAGATCTTACTTTCATCTTTTAACTACAGTCTTCTCACTATTCTTCCCCGAGTGTCCGTCGCGGAGTTTATCTCCATTCTGACCCGCTCCCCGGGAAGAACGCTTATTCTATGCAAGCGCATTTTCCCCGAAACATAGGCCAGAACCTCGCGGTTATCGTCCAGTTTGACTCGAAAAGTGGCGCTGGGTAACGCCTCTATTACGACCCCATCAACTATCATATTAAGCGCGCAAATATTAACATAAACGGCTAATTGGTGTCAATTGTTATCTTATTGACGTTTACGGGTACCGCCCTGACCCAGAACGGCCACAGCTTTACCCCGCTGGACTCGATGCCGGAGACAGCCAGGATCGACTGTTTTAGTTCGCTCTGATTCTTACCAGCTACCTCCTTCTTAAAGGAAACGGCGTCAAAGGCGGGCTCCCAGGACGACTGAAAAGCCACGGGAACCGTCATACTGTTATGTTTCCAATCGACCTTCGGCGTTCCGTAAGTCGCCGAGTAGTTTTTAATCTCCAGATTGGAGTTCGAACTGTCGGCTACCTGGCTGGCCATAGCGGTTACGAGGTCCTGCTCTTTAAAACCTATGACCTTATACTCCCCATAAGCCGTCACGGCAAACTGGCCATCGCTATTCGGAACGTTAGCGACATCGTACTTAGTAACCGTAAAACTGCTTCCTCCGTCCAAAAACTTTATTCCGGCTCCGGCCTGTAATCCTATCTCTGCCGCCATCGCGCTTTGAAGCGCCGATCCGACCGACGAGGTGGCCTGCGCGATATCGCTCTCGCTGGGAGCCTTGGCCTGGCCTATAAACCCGCCTGCCATAGCCTGCGACGATTGGGCGTAAAATCCGTTATATTTTTTCGTACCCGCAAAGCCGGCGAAATGAAATGTTTGTCCCGCGGGAAGGTTATACTGGCTCCCGGGATTACCGGCCGTAACCGTGGCGGTTATCTGCCCGGGAACTAGTTTTCCCCCCGAATATGTCGCTCCGGGAACCGTTATGGTCTTGTCTAGCCGGAACATTATTCCGCTCTCATTAACCAAGCGGGTCGTGGCAATTAAGGTCTGGGGAGACGTCCCGTAATCGTTATAGATAGTAACTGTTCCAGCGGCTTTTGTTTGCACGTATCTAGTGCCGCTCGCCGTAAAGACCTGCGTCATTGTTTTTGTAGCATCGAATAATTGTCCCGGGATCGAAACCTGGTTGTTTCCCACGGAAATCTGCGACTGGCCGGCGTTAACGCTCATCTGTCCGGTAAAATTCCATGGCGTCTGCTTAAAATTCAGCGTTATGGCCGCGCTCGGCAAAATCGCGACACAGTAATAAACACCCAAAGAAAGCGCTCCGGCTATGACAACAAACTTAACCAAAGTCTTTAGAAACGAACGCCCTCCTTTTTTACGAGGTTTCACGTTGGCCGCACCGCCATCTTTACCCTGAGTAGCATCGAAAGGTTTACCCTGAGCCATGGTCGCCTTCGCTTGCGAGCTTCTGCGACCAAAGTCGAAGGGTTTTTCCAAACCGCCAGCATCTGACTCGCCGGCATAGTTCTCAATAGACAATCCGACTTTTTCAGGCTTTCTCGGAAGAATATCCGCGACCTGGCGCGGGCGACTGGCATAAAAAGAGTTTCCCGCTTTTATTCCGGCGAGAGACGCCATAGCCAGAACCTCGTCATCGACGGATTCTATAGACAACTCCTTTCCGAGGGACTTGGCATGAGCGTAAAGCTCGGACAGGTGTCTGGCTTCTTTCACCAGCTCGGCGCCCCGAGGAATATACAAAACCACGCTGGAGTTTTTTATTTTGGAGATCTGCTTTAATATCGCTTCCAGCGAGTCGCTCTTTCCAACTTTTATTCTTTTTATACCATCAGCCATTTTATTTTTTGTAAAACAGTTTTACTTAGTTCTTCGCTTAAGAGAACATCTTCTTTGGAAAACAAATCCGAAGCCTTAAGTTCGCTCTCCGTCTCTTTTAACGCCACTCGGCGGCCATCGCAAGGAATCCTCTTTTTATAGATCACCGCGGGAAGAGGAAATTCGCTTCTTATAAAAACTGGCGTCTTGGGATACGCTTCTACGGCAGTCTTGTGATTATAGAGCGCAGCCGCCAATCCTTTTTGAAACTCCCGCAAAGAGTCGATAAAAATACTCTCTATTCTTTCGGATACAATCGGGCCAACTTCTCCTTTAATATAACGCATATATATCTCATTGTTAACATCAGCGGAGGTTAATAACTCCTCGCTCATCCTTTTAAGCACGTCCCTCCTCCCCCACTCCCAGCTGTTCAGCCTCTTTACCGCGGACGAATGGGCCAGATAAACAGACGAGGTTCCCTCCCGCGTTTCTATAAATAGGACCGGCTTCTTTTCTTTAACGCTTGTTAAATGCGCTCTTACTGTTCCGGGCTCGACGACGGCATACGCCTCTTTTGGCAGAATGTTCCTGTTTACGACAGTAAGGTACGCCCTCATCTTTATTGGATCTCTAACTCCGACAAGCTCATCCAAGCGATATATTTTCTCCTTTTTTACCTCAACCGCAAGCACGCGCGCGTCGGCCAGCACCGCGTCAAGCTCGTCCGTTCCTAAACTGTTGGCAAAAATCCTCCTGTTATCCTCGAAAAGCTTCCAAATAGCCTGGGAGAAGATATTTATCGCTTCCGCCTCGTCCAGCTCTTTACCTGGCCTTAACTCCTGTTCTATAAAAACCGTCTCCGACGACTCCGGACACGCTTCTACTATTTTGTTTTGCTGTTCAGCTTTATTCTTCATTATCCAAGTTTCACGCTTCGCGGTACGCGGTTCATGATTCGCGTTTCACGATATTAGCCCTTATTCTTCTTATCCCCGAGGAGACGGCCTCTTCTTTCATAATCTCAAACCCGCCCAGCTCGCCGGTGCGTCTAATATGCGGCCCTCCGCAGAACTCGATAGAAAACGCTTCCTTGAACTTCGGATCGTCTTCAGTAGCCGACTTTGGCCCAATGGAATAAACCGAAACGACATCCGGATACTTCTGTCCGAACTCACGCTCGGCATTTAACTTCTCCGCTTCTTCTATGGGCATTTCCGTGCGGATAACCGGAAGGTCCTCGGCAATTTTTTCGTTGACTATTCTTTCAACCTCCTTTTTCTGCTCCTCGGTCATCCTGCTTCCGTAAGAAAAATCCATTCGCAAACGCTCGGCGGTAATATTACTCCCCCGCTGTTTCACCTCCGGCCCCAACACGATCTGTAAAGCCTTTAAAAGAAGGTGGTGAGCAGTATGAAGCCTGGTTACAACTTCGGAGCTATCCGCCAGCCCGCCCTTGAACGCTCCGGCCGAGGCGATGCGGGATAATTCCTGATGCTTCTTCATCTCCGCTTTAACCTTCTCTTTATCTACGAACAAAGATCGCTTAGCCAGCTCTTCTTCAATCAATTCAATAGGAAATCCATATGTTTGATAGATAAAGAAAACTTTTTCCGGATCAATCTCGTTGCCCACCGGTACTCCGTTCGCCAAAATCCTCTCCATCTCCCTTAATCCTTCTTTAAGAGTTGATCTAAACTTTTTTTCCTCCATCTCCATTTCGTTCAATACAAACTCCGCTTGTTTCGCTAAAGAGGGATACGCCATCTTGTACTCGTCTATAAAAGCAGTCGCAACCGACGATAGCGAGCTGCGGGCAGATTCTCTGCCTTGGACAGCTCCCAGTTCATCACCGAATCTAACCGCTCGACGAAGCAGTCTCCTTACTAAATATCCTCGTCCGACGTTCGAAGGAACAACTCCGTCGGATATCAAAAACACGACCGCGCGGATATGGTCCAGAATAATCCGAAAAGCTTTTTTATTATCAGCATAAGACTTTCCAGTTTCTCTTTCTAAATAATCTTTGGCCGCCGAGAAAACATCGATATTAAAAACATCCGGATCATCGTTAGCCGCGGCGGTTAATCTCTCCAACCCTCCGCCAAAATCGACGTTTCTCTGCGCGAGTTTCCCGAAAGACCCGTCCTCCTTTTTTATATACTCCATAAAAACAGAGTTCCCGATCTCTAGGAATCTCCCGCAATCGCAGTTTGGATGGCACTCCCTTCCAAATTTTGGATCATGCGCAGTCGCAAAATCATAAAAAACCTCGGAATCCGGTCCTCCCGGCTCCCCCGCCGGCATCTTGGACGGCACTCCGGCGCGGCTCCACCAGTTCTTCCTTACGTTATACGAAAAAATGCGCCCGTTCCGCATTCCAACCTCGCTCCCATTCCCATTGGAACCGAGCGCGACATACTCGGCTTCAATCCCCTTCTCCGCGAAAAGTTTTTTCCATATCTCTATCGATTCCTCATCGGCCGGAATGCCGGTCTCCTTGTCTCCGGCAAAAACGGTAACGTAAAGCTTCCGCGGATCGAGACCGATTCCGCCATCTTCCGGTCTACTTGTTAAAAATTCAAACAGCCGCGACAGCTGTTCCTGTTTGAAATAATCGCCAAAGGACCAGTTCCCCAGCATCTCAAAGAAAGTCGTGTGCCGGTTGTCCCCGACCTCCTCGATATCCTCGGCACGGAAGCATTTTTGCGAGTCGGCAATACGTTTCCCGTCCGGATGCGGCCGGCCTAAAAGATACGGCAAAAGCGGTTGCATCCCGCTTCCCGTAAAAAGAGTCGTTGGATCGTTTTCCGGAACCAGGGACGAAGACTTAATTATCTTGTGTCCGCGCTCCTCCAAAAACTTTAAAAACTTTTCACGCAATTCGCTGGTCCGCATAAAGTGTTATATCACACATATTAACACAGGGAGTCTCGCGGACAAAGATAGAACGAGTTTGTCGTTAAAATGCGGCGTACGACAATGATCCGCCTCCCCAGTTAAGGCCAGCGCTTGTACAACTCGGCCCATTAGGAGCGGTTACCGAACCTTGCGCTACCAAATAAATAGTATGGCTTCCAGCGGACAGGTTGGGAATTATGGTTGAGATCGTAACAGGAAAACCATTGTTATACATCGCGTTTCCGCTGTTGGTTTGTGGGGATTCTATGGAATCATAAACCGTTCCATCCACATCTATGCCAAGAGTTCCTGGATCGTAATAATCGTATATTGTGTTCGAGGTACACTGCGAACCATTCCAGTTATACGTCACGGTAGGATAAGTATATAAAGTCGAGGCATAAGCGGTAACTAATAAATTGGACTGCGAAGCTAAAGTAACAGACCAGCTTCCTATGGTAATCCACACTCCCTGAAACACGTTCGTAGTATTACTGCCGCTAGTAAACGTTTCCCTATTAGAATTGCTCCCCGGCCAGGCGGATCTGGTAACACCGCCTATGGTTACTCCTGATCCTCCAAGAATCAGAGGCACCCCTCCACTTCCGCTCCAGGCGCCGATTGTGGCGCTGGTACCAGCCGTCGAATACGCGTATAAGTACGCATTGCCAGTGGTATTGGTTATATGAAACTCGTCTGTGCCCCCAGGCATATTGCTACCTGCGGTCATCAATCCATTCGAAGTAAGTGGACCGTACACAACGGTTCCTCCACTAGTGTTGCAAAGCCCAGAAGTAAGATAAGTTGTTCCTCCACCGCTATTCTGCACATAGAAGCAACCACTGCTTCCCGGAAACCTCGCGGACAGATTGCTAGAGTCGCTATACCATCCGGTACTAACGTTTCCGATTCCTACTCCGCCTGATATGTCATTTATGTTATTTCCACCCAATGAGCTTATTCCTCCCAAAAACTCCGCCATTCCATTTTTTGTTATGTAAGCATTTACCGTTCCGCTAGCATTCTGGAAGTTGGTCTGACCAAACTCTATATTTAGGTTCCCCGTTGCCGACCAGTCATCGGTTAGATTTAACGTTCCACCAGCCGTGGGTTCGATATAAATGGTACCGTTGCCTCCCAACCCCCAAGTGTGAAGATAGGTTTGAGCATAGGTCGGGGCGTCTTGCGAATATATCATTCCAGCGGCTAACAATCCTCCGGCAGATGGAGCTGTGCTGGTTCCAACCGATACTCCACTACTAACAAAAGCGTTATAACTATTTCCGTATCCCCAACTGAAATACGTTCCATTGGACCATAGAGCTTCTTTGCCGTTGACAAACAGAGCTTGAGCTGAACTGATACCGTTGTTTAAATTTATTGCGCCCGCTATGTCTAACTCGTACCCGGGACTCGTAACTCCTATTCCAACTTTTCCTCCGTTGTAGTAGATTCCGGTGCTCGTACTTGTCCACTGAGTGGATTGGGAAGCGGTATTTTGTATCGTTCCGTCATTAAACTCTATACCGGCGGAACCGAACTTTAAGGGGTTGCCGGTTACTGGAGTTAGAGACGTTATGCTGGTGTTGGCTCCGGCTTCAGCCGCTCCGAGGTTGGATAAGGCTCCCGCGGCTGTGGAGGCTCC
>JACWAO010000055.1 GCA_014874305.1 Candidatus Colwelliibacteriota bacterium
ATCTTTCTTCTTCGACGTCGACCGGCAGTTTTCTTGAACTTAGAATGAACTCAACCTCGACCGATCCGACCTGTATTTACTTAGGTACCAGCACGGTATATATGGTGCAGGGGGCGACGAGTACCACGAATGCCGCGCAATGCAATTTAAGCGACGCCTCTTCCTTAACCACCTCGCAGGTTTTGGTTAATAATCTTACGTTTACGAAAATTACCGTGGCCGGAGGGCACGCGAGCGTATCCATATCAGCGCAGATTACCTATAACTCCTCGAATCCCACTTTTGCCATATCAAAAACCCTGCAG
This sequence comes from Candidatus Colwelliibacteriota bacterium, assembly GCA_014874305.1. GTDB lineage: Bacteria > Patescibacteriota > Minisyncoccia > UBA6257 > Colwellbacteraceae > JACWAO01. The sequence goes on from JACWAO010000055.1 coordinate 306, forward strand.
TCCGCCATAGGCCGAGTTTCCGCGGCTACCTTTGATGACAATCTCCTGCCTAACGCGGATAATACGTTTGATGTCGGACAGATTTCTCCCGACTTGAGGTGGAGGAACGGAAATTTTGCGGGAACGGTGACGGTTGGGACCGGATCGAGCGGAGGAGACCTGGGGATAGGGACGGAGTCGCCCTCGGGAGTGCTGGATATCTATACCTCTTCAACTCATGCTTTAGTTGTTACTGCGGCGGGGAATGTTGGAATTGGTACGGCAAGCCCTGGAGCAATGTTGGACGTTGCTGGAGTGATAAATGGGAGGGATTTTACCATACCTAACACACAAGGAACGGCGCAATGGGTTGATATCGGTACGTTTACCGCGGCACAAGATGGGCAGACGATTAGGATTGTTGCTTACATACACAATGGTTACAACGCAGAAAATAGTCAGGATAGTACGTATTATATAAACTTCAAAACATCTAATAGTAGTAGTGTAGACGCAAATGGATTTGCCGGTAATGGAAGTTGGTATGCAATTGGATTTAATACGCAAATACCATCAGGGTATATAAAGTGGGTAGGTAACGCAGCGGGAGGGAGTGCCACCTCTTACAGCCTATATATGTATCTCCCACCATATACTTATAACAGTAGTTATTCTGTAAATGTTAACCAAACTGCAAGTTGGGCGAACGTCGGCGCTCTTGGACAGACCGATCCTGGTGTGGCGAGCGCCACTGTTATGATTCCCACTCCGGAGTTTGCTATCCCGTATGGCCCCGTGGCTATAGGATTAGGGGCTACCACTCCTAATAGTATGTTGCAAGTTAACGGACCGTTGTATAATCCTGGAACTTTCGCCAATTCGTCTTATGGACAAGTCCACGTTGAGCAATCGGATTCTACCTCTGGAGATATAAGTAAAATAACTTTCGGTGCTGGATATGCTAACGGCGGATCCCCCGAGGCGGCTATCGGCGTTATGTTTGATGGAAGCGGGAGTCATATGTATTTCGGAACGTCCAACAATTACGGATCCGGAGTTACTAATACCGCATTGGTTATTACTCCCAATGGAGACGTTGGTATAGGTACGACTACGCCGTCAAACGCCTTGGATGTCGAAAGCGGTGGCGGAATATTGGTTGGAGATAGCGGGGGAATTGGCGCAAACAGCGAGATCGGTATTGGCATACAGTCTACCGCGCCGAGCGGATGGGCAAGGGGGTTCGGTATTTTAAGCGCATCCAGCACGACCCAGGTTATATACGGCGCGTATGGCAGTGGCAACTCGTTAACTTACGCGTATATCGGACCAAGCTATTCGGGTTCGTGGTTAAATATCAATTCTTCCGGGCAGACGACATTGCGGTCGACAGGCGTGTATGGAAGCACTCTCAGTATGGTAAACGAAGGTGGGCAGTTAGCCATTATTCCGGGATACAGCGATAGCTGGTCGTATTACGAATTTGGCAATCAGGCCTGGAACGGGAATACGAACGGGTTAAACATAACTGGATATTCCGCAACTCAAGCGGCTTCAATCGATCTTTATGCCGCTCATGTGGGGATAAACAAGCTGAGCGCCGCTGTAACTAATACTTTAGGGGTCAATGGAACAATAGGCGCGTCCGGTTCGATAACCGCTAACACGACTCCTGACTTATCGGAAACGATGCCCGCGGCCCCGGACGTGAAGGTTGGGGATATAGTTACGCCCTCAAGATCGAGGAATGATTATATGATAAAGTCGAATATGTCATATGATAGCTCGATGATCGGCGTTGTCTCGGATGGCAGTTCCTCTTTTATGATTAATTCCTACGGCGGAGATGAGGGGGCTAAGCTAACTGGCAAACCGATAGTGTTGACTGGCAGAGTGCCGGTTAATGTTTCGATAATGAATGGTCCAATAATTCCCGGAGACAGGTTAACCTCGTCTCCGATTCCTGGAGTCGCTATGAAGGCTACGCGGGAAGGAAATACGGTTGCCGTCGCGTTGGCTAGTTTTAACGGATCGGACGCGACGAGTTCCTATGCTTTAATTAACGGCATATGGACCAAGCGCGATGTCCCATGCTCTTCTGGCGAAAGGGATTGTTACAATGCCGGAACAGTTTTCTCCTTTATCAATGTTTCTTGGTATAAGCCTTAATATGCTGAAGTTAAAGCGTAAACTTGCTCTATGCCCTGCTGGGGGTTATGCTTGTAGCCAATAATGATTATAGTTTTTACCGGTAACGGGAAGGGGAAGACGACCGCGGCTTTGGGGCAGGCGATGCGCGCGATAGGGGACGGCAAGCGCGCGGTGATGTATCAGTTCATCAAAGGGCCGTGGATTTCCGGCGAGGATAAGATAGCGCCAGCGTTCGGGGACTGGTTTAAGATAATAAAGGGGGGAAAGGGGTTCGTCGGCGGTTCGGGGGACACCTTGCCGTTAGAGGAACACCAGGAGGCGGCGGAAGAAACATGGAAGGGGGTGATGGATTCCGCGAGATCCCTGCGGTATTATCTGATAGTCGCCGACGAGTTCAATTCGGCGCTGAAGCTGGGATTGATTTCAAAGGAACAAGTGTTAAAAGATTTAGCCGAAGTTAAGGAGCTTCAGAAGTCAAAAAAATTTCATCTCGTATTAACCGGACGGGACGCGGACACCGATGTTATAAACGCCGCGGATTTAGTTACGGAGATGAGGGATATAAAACATCCCGTTAAGGAAGACAAATCCGCCGAGATTAGTACGGAGTTTTAGTAATTTTTTTGGCGCGGGTCGGTATTATAACCACTCTCGGCTCGGAAATTTCTACGTTTTACGTTTGAACGCGCTTATTATACAATAAAATTGTCATGAAAGTAGTTACTCAATTGCCAGTTTCCATATTTAAAGAAGGAAAGCAATTTGTTGCTTATACTCCTGCTTTGGATTTATCTACCTCCGGTAAGAGTTATGACGAGGTAAAAAACCGCTTTCAGGAAATCGTTGGTATTTTCTTTGAAGAACTTGTAAAAAAAGGAACGCTCGAGGAGGTACTTACCAGTTTGGGGTGGCAAAAGGTTAAGAAACAATGGGAGCCGCCTCTTGTGGTATCTCAGGGACTGGAGAAGGTTTCTCTGCCGATTTGTTAGTCCAGTATGCCGCTACTCCAACCAGTATCGTGGAAGAAGTTTGAGAAATTCGTTCTTTTTGTCGGGTGTCGATACGAGCGGAAGAAGGGTGACCATCGCATATATAGCCGCAATGACTTAAAGCGGCCGGTTGTTTTTCCGGAAGATAGAGAAATACCGATCTTCGTTATCAGGAACAATCTAAGGGTTTTAGGAATCAGCACTGAGGAGTACCTCCGTATTTTGAACCAGTTTTAAGTGGCGGATTGACGAAGGTTAGGCTCATCCAAAACGATATTACGGCACTATAAGTTTATGGTAAATAACAACATAAAAACCAAACCGCTTCCCGTAAAACCATTTCAGGAAACTCTTGGCGGGGGATACTGCGGCCCAGCCAGTTTGAAGATGGTGCTTGACTACTATGGAGTTAAAAAGAGTGAAAAAGAACCTGCCAAGCTTTGCGGCAGGAACGCCAGATTAGGTATAAACGCCGCGGCTGTTAAAAAGCGGCTAACTATTGCGGTTTCAGCGTGAAGGTAAAAAATAACGCGAGCCTTAGCGATATAAAGGAATGGCTTAATAAGGGAGTTCCCGTTATCGTGGACTGGTTTACCAGAGGAAGGTCTGATTATGGAGACTCGGAGGTGGCCGACGGACATTATTCTGTTGTTGTCGGCCTTGATAAAAACAATATCTATCTCCAGGATCCGGAGATAGGCGGACTGCGGAAGATAAAGCGCGATGATTTTATGCGGGTCTGGTTCGATTTCAAAGGGGATCGCATCACTACATGGAAAGATATGATAATAAGACAGTATATCGCGATCTATAGGAAACTATGAAACCATCAATTGAATTAGAGTATAGAGCTTGCATATCGGAAAAAGATTTTCTGCGTTTAAAAGATTTCTTGGCGGAAAATGGAACGACTTTAGGAAATGATAATAAAGACACTTACTTTTTTATCTGGGAGGATAAGGTGATTAAAGTGGTCTCTAACCCAACTACAAAGAAAGCCAAGATGTCCTTGAAGCCCGGCAGGATTGGCAAACAAAGCCATTTTGATGAGGCGGAAATAACTTTGGCAACCGACCAAGTAGATCGTGCTGTCCAATTTTGCAGGAACCTTAAGCCGGATGATACGCAGTTCGTGTACCAGTTTAGAACGAACTATAGCTATAAAGGAGTGGAGATTGCGCTGAAATATACTCAATCCTGGGGATTCCACGCGGAGCTGGAAATGATGCTGGAGAGAATAGAAGAAAAGGACGAAGCGGATAAAAAGATTAAAGACGTTGCGGATGAGCTTGGTCTTCGGATAATGTCTGACGACGAACTAGCTTCTTATACCGCTAAAATAGACTCGGGCCAAAAATTTGGAGCGTATTCCAAGGAGAATTTTCCTTATTGATATTTTGGTTTCATTATCTAATAAATGATTTATAGAAAAATAAAATTCGGCAGTAAATACCAGGCGAATATCTACATCGACAACAACGGAACGCTGGAAGGGGAGGAGCGCTATATCCGTAATTTAGTTAAAGAGAAGCCGCTGGTTGATTTATGGACCGGTAAGTATAGAACGTGGTTGATTAAACACTTACGCGGGCATATGTACGGATCTAACCCTATAGAAACCGGAAATTTTGATACAGAGAAAACCCTGAAAATTATAGAGTCGACCCTAAAAAAATGCGTAAATGTTTTGCCGCCGCCTAAACCAATAAACGTCTTCGTATTCAGGAGTTTCAATCGGTTTATACTCGAAAAACTATACGGATCTTCTCGCTTTGCCC
>JACWAO010000056.1 GCA_014874305.1 Candidatus Colwelliibacteriota bacterium
ACGCAACGCGAAATATTTTACGAGGTACGCGAAGAAGATGACAGCCGAACTGCGGGACGTTAAATTTTGGTTGACGTTGAACGAACCGGAGCTTGTTACTGGCCATAGCTATCTTTTTGGTTTATGGCCGCCGCAAGCCAAGAGCGCCCTGCTTACGTTTAAAGTGCTTCACAATCTTATTCATACCCACCGCGAAGCGTACCGGGCCATGAAATCCGTTAATCCCGCGCTTCAGATCGGTATTGCCAAGCACAACGTTTATTATGAAGCGTACGGCGGTAAGCCGCACAACGTGCTGATAAAAAAAGTTCTCGACTTGGCAACTAATTTTTATTTTTTAAATCGCATTCGCGGGTATCAGGACTTTATCGGCCTTAATCACTATTTCCATAATCGCATTAAGGACTGGCGGTTGAGCCAGAACGAGAATAAAAAGACAAGTGATATGGGGTGGGAGTTGTACCCCGAGGCTATCTATTATGCGTTAATCGATCTGCGCCGGTACAATCTGCCTGTTTATATAACCGAAAACGGCTTGGCGGACGCCAAAGATTCCAACCGGGAGTGGTTTATAACAGAAACGCTTAAAAACGTAAGTCGCGCGATTGCGAACGGGATAGACGTGCGCGGATATCTGCACTGGTCGCTGATGGATAATTTCGAGTGGGCGTATGGGTTCTGGCCCAGGTTCGGTTTGCTCGAGATAAACTACAAAACGCTGAAAAGAAAAATACGGCCCAGCGCGCTGGCTTACAAAAAAATTATTCAGAACAGTTAAGACGCACAAAGTTGAACATCTTGGTTAATTAGACTATTCTTTCTGAAGCATGGAGGCGTGCCTGAGCGGCCGAAAGGAGCGCACTGCTAATGCGTTAGGGGCCAAAAGCTCCTCGAAGGTTCGAATCCTTCCGCCTCCGCCTTCGCCCGACGAAGCCTTGGCGAAGTCGGGATTCGCCTCGGCTTCTGGGCTTCGGCGGACGCAGTCCGCAAGTAGTAAGTCGCGACCACGTGTGCTTTAGTTTTAATAGTGACGCGAGAGAGGTTTCGGTATGAATTACACGGTTTATATTTTAAGATGTGCTGATGGGAAACCATACGCTGGTTGTACGGAAAATTTAGAAGAGAGGTTGCAACGGCATAATAATGGACATGTTCCTGCGACGAAGGAACGGCTACCGGTTACTCTTGTGGTATATGTAGTATTTAACGATAAATACAAAGCATTTGAATTTGAGAAGTATCTAAAATCCGGCTCCGGACGCGCGTTTATTAAAAAGCATTTTTACTAAAACCGAGTGGTTTTAGAAATTTTCGCGAGGCTTATATAGTGAAGCGTAAGATTTGAGTAGTTTCGATTCACATTTTTTGGGAACGAGAACCCTTGTGGTGGTAGCGCGCAATTGTTATTATCCGTCCATGAGACGCATTCTCACAGTCGCCTTACCCCTATTGTTACTACTCTTTTTCACGCGCTCAAGCGCCTTTGCCGCGGTGCGGTCGTTCTCGCTCGGCAGTTTTGGGAATAACATTAAAATCATCCAAAGCGAGCTTATTGCTAAGGGCTACCTCGCCGCCGGCAACGCGACCGGCTACTTCGGCCCGCTCACGCGAGCAGCAATTGAAAAATTCCAATGCGACCACATCAGCGTTTGTTCCGGCGCTCCGGGCTACGGCATCGCCGGTCCTCAAACCCAAACCGCTCTCGCTTCGCCTATTCAACCGGGCACTATCGGTCCCTCTCTCTCGGGACCCGCCACGGGGGCATTTGAAACTTCAGGCTGGGTGCCATACTGGAGCGCGGTCACCTCGACATCCGACGTCTTACCCCATCTCTCGCAACTCACGAGCGTTATGCCTTTTGGCTATACGGTTACAAGCGACGGCACGCTTAACGACACTGCCGGACTGACTCAAGAGCCATGGACCTCGTTCATCGCGGCCGCCAAAGCACAGCATGTGCGCGTGGTGCCAACGGTTATGTGGGGCAATGGCGCCGCAGAGCAAGCGATTCTCAGCAACACGACCGCGCGCATAGCGCTCGAGAATGAGATAGCGAACACGGTCAGGCAAAACGGCTTTGACGGGATCGACATCGATTTTGAAGCAAAACAAGCGCAGACGATTAATTATTTTTCGACATTCCTTAAGGGCCTCTATCAGCGTATGGGC
>JACWAO010000057.1 GCA_014874305.1 Candidatus Colwelliibacteriota bacterium
ACTGATAAAAAATTCTTTGTGAACCTTAAATGATTTTAGCTATTGATAGTCAGAGATTTTGATACGGGCAGGTAAACCCCCCTTCCGTTAATAATTTTCGTTTTCTTAACTTTCTCGGCGAATTCTTTATCAAGCATAGAAAGGCGTTTTATACTCCTATCAACCAAAACCTCCGGATCCACGTAGCGGAACTTTTTATGCGCGATTTCTCTGCTTTTCGGAAAATCTTTTAATGATTTATTTCTTAATTCTTTTAACGCGGACAAAATCTTTTTGTTTTTTGAACTTTTCAGTTTCTTTATTACGTACTCATCGTCGCGCCAGAAATCACTGAACTTTATTATCTTATTGTCCAGCGCGAATTTTAATATATTGCCGAGCATTCTGTATCTTGAAGCGGCCTCATACCCTCCCCAGTGCTCCATCTGTTTTTTAAGGTACGCGGAGGCGAACTGGTTTGCCGCGCGCACATCGTCGAAAACTATCCTTCCTTCAACGACTTTGAGGTGTTTAAGAGTATCTCTTACTGTTTTTTCTCCGAACTCTCGGAGGGCGTAGTCAATCCTATCGGCGCAGAGGTGCGGCTTTTCGCGGTCGAGAAGCCTGTAATTGCGAAGATCGCCGATTTTATCGGCATCATAGCCGAACTTTTTTAATATCTTCGGTATCTCCGATTTGGCGACGAAATTCGCGTGAGCGTTGTCCTGGTGATCTTCCTCTCCTCCGTCGCCTATAACCCAGTCTATTACGTGAGAGAAAGCCGTGTGCGATACGTCGTGAATCAGTCCGGCTATCTGCTCCTCCTCAGAGGCCCCAAGGCGTTTTAAGAGAATCATAACTCCCAGACTGTGTTCCAGACGGGTTATATTCTTAAGGTGGTAAAACTCGTCGGGCACGCCGAATTGGGATATTTTCTCCAATCTTTTAAGCGGGGCGGATTTTATGAGAGCGGTAATTACCGGAGAATATATAGGCTCGCGGCCGTATACGCGGTCGTTGATTACAAGAAAAGGTTTAGGCACTACAGGCTCTATTGTATCAGTTCGTTAAACAAATTCAACGCGTATCGTTATCAAGACTCCGCGATTTTAGCTTAAATCCCTTGGCTGCCATCTGAAAAGCTTTGAGGAATTAAGCAGGGGAAAGAAGTCGGTCGCGAAGTTATAAAACGCGGCGAGAGCCGGACCGGCGACTCCGCTCAAGACCAGCGCAAACCCCACGACGTTAGAAAAAACCCAAATCAACATGTCTCCGTTTATAACCCTCATCGTTTCCCTGCTTAAGCTTATCATTTCCGGTATCCGGTTAAGTTCGTCGGTAAGTATCACGACATCAGCCGCCTCGACCGCCACCGATGTTCCTATCCCGCCCATGGCTATTCCTACATCCGCTCTGGATAAGGCCGGAGCGTCGTTTATTCCATCGCCGACCATTCCTACCGGCAGGTTCTCGCTGGGCAAATCCCCGAGCTCTTTAAGTTTGTCTTCAGGCTTCATTGACGCTCTAAACGCATCCAGGTCTAACGCGCCGGATATTTTCTCGGCGACGCTCTTATTGTCTCCGGTGAACATCATAATTCTTTCCACTCCCTCGTTTTTTATCTTTTTAATGCTTTCTTTCGCTTCCAGTCTAGGAGTGTCGGCTACGGTTACGGTTCCCGAGAAACGGCGGTTTATAGCCACGAGAACGGTTGTTTCTCCTCTTTCTTTTTCCAAAAGTTTTGCTTTGGATGATACGCTGGGAGAGTTTTTAACTTTGGCATCTAGGAGTATCTTGTCGTCCCCAACCGCTATTTCTTTGCCTTTAAATTTGGCGATAACGCCGCGGCCCTTAAGCACCCTATGCTCCTCGGGGTCGGGAACCGCACCCTCGAGGTACTTTCGCGCTTCTTTGAATATGGACTTACCCACCGGATGATCGGAAAACTTCTCCGCTATTGCCAGATATTTCCAGAACTCCTTCCTTCCTATTCCGGGCTCTATGTGAACATCTTTGACCGTGAATCTGCCGTAAGTGAGCGTTCCGGTCTTGTCGAGGACGAGCGTTTTAATCCTGCTTAGGACGCTTAACCATTCTCCTCCCTTGATTATCACGCCTCTTTTTGCCGCGCGTCCCAATGAGGCGGTTATTGCAAGAGGTATCGCTACGGCCATATCGTCGGCGCAGGCCACAAGGAAAAGAGCGGCGGTCATTAAGGCGTTCCGGGTTATTATGTAAACAAGAGCTCCGGCTAACAGAACTATGGGAAGAAATATAGCCGCGAACCTGTCCGCCAGGCGCTCTCTCTTGGATTTGTTTTTCGCCGCCTGGTTTATAAGTTCGGCCATCCGTTCTATGGTCGAGTCTTTTCCTACGCGGGTGGCTTTTATCTTTATCGTATTCGACTCGTTTATAGTGGAGCTTAGAACCTCGTCCCCGACGGATTTCCCTACCGGAGACGATTCCCCGGTGACAGAAGCTTCGTTTATGAAAGAAGAGCCGAATGTTATCGTGCCGTCTACCGGGATTCGCGCTCCGGCGCTAACGATAAGCACATCTCCGACCCTGACTTCCGAAACAGGAAGTTCTTTAGTTTCTCCTCTTTCCTCCCTGACGGCTTTAAGCGGTTTTAGTTTAAGCAGTTCCTTAACGGCCCTGTTCGTTTCGCTTTTCGTGAACCACTCAAGGAGTGCCGCGGAGGAAAGCATTAAGACTATGAATGCCGCCGAGCGGAACTCGCGGGCGGCAAAAGAAACTATCAGAGCAAAGGAGTTGAACGAGTCTATCGTCAGCGCTTTTCTTTGGGAGATTATGGAGGAGACGGCCGCAACGAATGTCGGAATCGCGCCTATTAGAGCGATAATAAGCAGGGGATAAAACATCTCCTTAGGCCGTAAAAAATTAGCAGCCAGCGCGATGGATGCCGACACGATTATCAAATACTCCCTGTTCGGGGAGAGGAATACGGCTTTGTAGGAGCGGCGCAGACCAGACATGGGGATTACCCGCCTATGTTTTCGCCGAACCTTTCATCCTCCAGATCTTCCTCGGCCTCTTTTTTGGTGCGATGTATTCTGCCGTCGATATGATTAGGCGGGGAGTAGATAGTAAGTATTTTTAACGGCTCATTGCCGGTATTCACAAAGTTGTGTTTTGTTCCCGGGGTGACTATGACCACGCTTCCCTCGGATATCGGAGTTTCCTCTCCGTTTAGCACCGCCTTGCCCTTGCCGCTTAGGAAAAACAGGGACTGCTCCACGCGCGGGTGGGTTTCCTCTCCGACTTCTCCTCCTCTAGGAACGCTCATTAGCACGAGCTGGGAGTTTTTTCCCGTAAAGATAACTTTTCTGAAGCTATCGTTTTCTTCCGCCTCTTTAAACGCGTTACCAAGGTACGACATAATAATGTACTAATTTATTTTGGCCTTTGCTATGTATTATAGCACGCAGTGGCGCAAGTAAAAGCAAGGCGTTGTTAAATCTCTATTCTGGAAAACAGGTATCCGCCGATGAGAAGAAGAATGCCCGAGGTAACGATGAGCACGAGAAGGTCTAGGCTGATGCCGAAGTGAGATGAGTTAATCAAAACACCCCTTAATCCATCAACGCCGTATGAGAGGGGATTAGAGGAGGTGATTATTGATATTGACTCCGGCAGATCGCCCAGCGGAAAGATCGCCCCGGAAAGGAAAAAGATAGGCATAACGAGGAAGTTCATTATAAGCTGAAAGCCCTGCATGTCTTCGAGCATGGATGCTATCGCGGTTCCCAAGGCGGTAAAGATAAGCGCTATGAGAAACATAAAAGCCAGAGAGGGTATAACGCCAATCATCTCAAACTTAAAACCAATGAGAGAGGCGATAAGCAAAACTATAATACCTTGCACCGTGGCAATGGTGGCTCCTCCCAATGTTCGGCCTATCATAATCTTTATTCTTGTTACTGGCGCCACCAGAGTTTCTTTCAGGAATCCGAACTGCTTGTCCCAGATTATCTCGATTCCGGAAAAGAGTGCCGTAAAAAGTATGCCCATCGCTATTATTCCCGGTGCCAGGAACTCCAGGTAATTTCCTATACCGGCCTTTTGAAATATGGGCCCGAAACCAAAACTTAGAGCCAGTAGAAAAAGCAATGGCTGGCCTAATGATCCGACAAGCCGGCTCTTGGAGCGGAAGTATCTTTTAATTTGTCTTAGCCAAAGTATGTAAATCGCGTTCATTTTTATGATCTTCGCCACATTTTGTGACTGTTGCGGAACAGCTCTTTCGTTCCCATAGTTTCTTCCCTTATTTCTTTGCCGGTTAGGGAGATAAAAGCTTCCTCTAGGGACGAGGTTTTGGCTTGACGCTTTATCTCCTCCGGAGTCCCCCTGGTAATTATCTGTCCGTGGTCTATTATGGCCACCTGCTTTGCCGATTGTTCCGCCTCCGCTATGTAGTGGGTGGTAAAGAAAACAGTTATGTTTTCTTTAGTGTTAAGATTTCTTATATACTCCCAGATGTGATTTCTTGTCTGAGGGTCTAACCCGAGGGTCGGCTCGTCCAGGAAGAGTATCTTCGGGTGATGCAAAAGGCCGCGCGCTATCTCAAGCCTTCTCCTCATGCCTCCGGAGAAGTTTTTGACCAGATCGTTTCTTCTCTCCCAAAGCTCGGTGAATTTTAAGAGTTCTTCTATCCTGTTTTTCCGAAGCTTCTGCGGAATGTTGTATAAAACGCCATGGAACTCCATGTTTTCATAGGCGGTAAGCTCGTCGTCTAAACTCGGATCCTGGAAAACGATGCCGAATGATCTGCGCACGTCGTTCTGGTGAGTTAAAGGATCGAATCCGTTAACGAGTATTTTTCCCGAGGTTGGCTTGAGAAGGGTTGTTAAAATTTTGATGGTCGTCGTTTTCCCGGCCCCGTTAGGACCTAAGAAAGCAAAAATACTGCCGTGTTCCACGCTGAAATCTATTCCGCGCACGGCCTCTATTTCTCCGAACTTTTTAACTAAACCGGTAACTTGAACAATGGCGTCCTTCATAAACGGCTTTACTCCTCTTCTTTTTCGTTCCTTTTTCCGAAAAGCCAGGGACAGTGCTTGCGGTTTTTCCACTCCTTAGGACGGAGTATGAATAAAAGGCCGGTTATTATAAAAACCAGGGGCCAGACGATGCGCCAGATCCCGGGTTCAAGTACACCTATGTTTTGAAGAAGAAGGATTACTCCTATTAAAGCTAGTATTATTCCGAACCACATTCTTATTTTACGCATTATAGCACTTAATAAGCTTATCACAAAAACCTTTAGGGTTAAAACAATGACTTTCCTCAATTTTTGCCCGAAATTCATTTTTTGATTTTATCATATTTTTTTATGACAGCGTACCGCGGTCTCAATAAGATAAAATTAAGTAAAAGACCCCACCGAGCGCGATGGGGCCTTGATCCTGCGGCGTATCGCCGCTGGTTTACGGTTGAAAGAACCACGGTTTCTCCGCGCGCGCCAGTCTAGCGGCTTCTAGGAGAGAATTACTCATTCCTAGGTCCGTTTCTTGTCGGTCCAATTCGAATTCCATCAGTTCGTTGGGCGACAGGAGGCGACAAGAAGACTTGTTTCTACCGATAGACAAGAATCGACCCAGCCCGACATCGGTCAGGTCCTCGTCGACGATCGTTTCTAATCCGGCACTCCAGAAATAAGCGGCCATTTTATCTACGCAATCCCATTGGTGAAATCCGCCTATTACGATCTTCGTTGTGTTGTCGCTAAGCTGGTTCCCGATGTGGCGCGGATCGGCGTACTGCCCGTTCATCAACTCCGCGAGAGTTATACCAGCATTGAGCACTTGATCTTCGGGCTCAACGCTGAATAACCCATCCTCTATCTGCTTTCTGTCCGGGACGTCCCGATTTTGATCTTTTG
>JACWAO010000058.1 GCA_014874305.1 Candidatus Colwelliibacteriota bacterium
ACAGAAACCGTCCTTGTGGAATCGGATCATAACGTAATCGGACAGATAGTCATTAAAGACAATAATCGCCGCAGTGTCGCGGAGCTTGACCTCGATGAGGTTAAAACCCTATCTCTTGAGGAGTTCGAATACCGTCCATTGCCAAAGTATCCGTCTATCGTCAGGGATCTTTCTGTGGAGTTTGGAGATATCGTGGCGGTTGGGGAGGTGCTGGATGTTATAAACCAGGCCAAGGCACCGCATCTTTGGGACGTGGACGTAGCGGATTATTACGACCAGAGGCACATAACCCTAAGATTTGTTTTTCAAGCCGATGATCGTACGCTTAAAGACTCGGAAGTTGATGATGAGATGTTTATAATCATAGAAAAGTTAAAAAACGAGTTTTCTTTAACAGTGAGATGAGATATAGGCGTCGCGTTATTCAAAGTAGAGTAAAGGACAGCGAACTCCTTTTTAGTCGTTCTGAGTCTCACCGCTTTCGTAGCGGAGTTACGAGTAACGAGCGAATACTTCGACGGGCCCCTTCGACCCGGCTCGGGGTCAATGTGAAAGAACGTAGTTCTTTTACATTAGTCGAGCTTCTTATAACGATAACTATTATCGGGATCCTGGCCGCCGCGGTGATATTAGTCATTAATCCGGCGCAAATGCTTGACCAAGGGAGAGACGCCAGGCGAATAGCCGATCTTAACTCGCTTAACCAGGCCGTTGCCACCTATATCTACCAGGGACCTGGACTTACGGGCCTGGGATCGCAGAACACGGTCTACGTCTCTCTTTCGGACACCACAACCACCTGTTCCGACCTGAGCCTGCCTTCTTTGCCTACCGGATGGAGTTACCACTGCGTTACCCAGCAAAACCTATTTAACGTCAACGGAACAGGCTGGATGCCGATTAACTTGACACAGGTTACGGGTGGGTCTCCAATCTCGACGCTTCTCATAGATCCGACTAACTCCGCTTCCGGCGGGGAGTATTACACTTATGCCGTGAGCGCTTCATCAACCTATGAATTGACCGCTTATTTTGAATCCAACAAATATCAGTCTACCGCCGCCTCGGACGGCGGGCCAAATCCAATAGCTTATGAACTTGGGAGCAGTCTTACTATTACTCCGTTCCTGCAAGGACTCGTAGGATACTGGCCCCTTAATGAGGGAGCGGGGAGTAACGCCTACGATAACTCTGGGTGGAACAACAACGGAACCCTTGAAGGAGCCACAGACCTGCCTACGTGGACTACAACAGGATGCCTACATAACGGTTCATGCCTGAACTTTGACGGGAGCGATGACTCAGTGAATTTAAATTCCGAACCGCCTTTTTCCAATACATCGTTATCTCTTACAGCGTGGATAACTTTTAATAAATACACAACAGAAGTATTTAACAATAATCAGCTTTTTATAAGAATAGATCCACAGCCGGAATCCCCCTATAGAATAAGCGCATTTGTAAAATTAAGTGATAGCTCTGTGGAGCCAAGAGCTTCGTGTGCGTCAAATGAGCCGACAAGCACTTGGGAATTTATAGCCGCCGTCTGGAATGGAACCACTCTTTATTGTTATAGGAACGGAGTTCTAGAAGGTTCTTCTTCCAGAAGCAACGGTCTGATTTCAACAACCGTAACTGCTCAAATAGGAGCTGGCGAGCAAACAGTTACCAATACTAACTGGTGGGAAGGTTTTATTAGTAACCTGAGGTTGTATAGGACCCCAGTCACCGCGTCTCAAATTCAGGCGATCTATAACGCGGAGAAACCACAATAAACAAATCCCAAACTCGAAATACGAAATCCGAAACCCGTACGTGTTTGTAATTTCGGGTTTAGGATTTGAAACTTGTTTCGTATTTCG
>JACWAO010000059.1 GCA_014874305.1 Candidatus Colwelliibacteriota bacterium
CTTTCTTAATCTCCTTATTAAGCAGAGCCTGACTCTCCTTGGCCTGCGACATAAGGTCCTTTAGCTGGTCCGGACTCATATTTTTCATCATGTTCTGAGCCGCTTTAAACTGATCGAACATTCCCATAGATTTACCCTCAAAATTATCTCGACCTACAAAAGATACAACTTAAAATTCCAAATTCCAAATCCTAAATATTAAACAGTCCTCCGGACGGCGGACGCTTCTCTATCAATAAGAACTCCTCGTTATTCGGCTTTAACAACATTCTGCGCCTGGCCGCCGGCAAATTTCGTTATATTTTCAGCGGTCGTGTCCAGAATCCTTAAAAGCGCTTCCTTGGTGTTAAACGCGTTATGCGGGGTGATAACCACATTGTCCATGTCTACCAGGGCGTTGTTTTCTAAAACCGTTCTCATATTCGCTTCGTTGGGATGGCCGTTTATGAGGAAGTCCAGCTCATCCTGCGTCGGGCCCTCCTCTTCCAAGACATCTAAGCCCGCTCCGCCTAGCGTTCCATCTTTAAGCCCCTGTATTAAAGCGTCCGTCTCAACCACCGCGCCCCTCGCGGTATTAATAAGCACCGCGCCCTTTTTAATCTGTCCGATATTGTTCTTATTTATGAGATGATGCGTGGACGGAAGATATGGAACATGGATTGTTATTACGTCGGACGATCTTAATACTTCCTCCATCGGAACATACTTGAAATTAAGCTGTTCCTGCAGTTCCCCGCGAGGAAAAGCATCGAAGGCGATAACATTCATCCCGAATCCGTTTGCTATCTTCATGGAACACTGGCCTATTCTGCCCGTCCCTATGACACCGAAAGTTTTTCCTTTTAAGTCGAACCCCCTGAGGCCTTCAAGATTATACGATCCGGTTTCCCTAATCCTATCGAACGCCTTATATATCTTACGGGAAACGTTTAAGAGTAAGCCAAAAGCAAACTCCGCCACCGTGTTTTCCCCATACGACGGGACACTGCAGACCATGATACCCTTAGCTTTAGCCGCCTCAAGATCGATATGATCAAAACCGGTCGTCCTCGTGGCTATAAGTTTCAAGTTCGGCAAGGCCGCGAGAACATCGCTATTAATTTTAGAACCGGTGAAAATAGATATAGCCTCGCGGTCCTTGGCCAAATCCACGTTTCCCTCCTCTAGCTTCGCCGAGGTGAAACTTGTCTCATTACCATCCAGTTTCTCTTTAAGGTATTCCGCCTCCCACTCCTCGATCTCAAAAAATCCTATCTTCATATTTTTTATTCTAACTTACTTTCGTTCTTCAGCGACTTTTCTATTTGTATCAATCTCTTGTATTTTACCAGTCTTTCCTGCTGAAGTGGAGAACCGGCTTTTAACCCATCAGCTCCTATACCATAAGCCAGATCGGCAATAAAATCATCATCCGTCTCACCGCTTCTATGACTCACGATAACCTTCCATCCGAACTGCCTTGCTAAATCGGCGGCGGCAATAGTCTCGCTCACTGTTCCGCGCTGGTTTGGCTTGATTATAACTCCGTTCGCGGCGCCAACTTTTGCCATCTCCCTGATCTTTTTGGCGCTCGTCACAGTCAGGTCATCTCCTATAACCCACAGACCGCTATTCTTTTCTCCCAACCACCGCATCAGTTTCCGCCACTCTTCTTCTCTTTCCTCGTCAAACGGATCCTCTATAGATAGAAGATTATACCTCTCGCTTATCCATTTATATACTTCAAGCAGTTCGTCGCCATTCCACCTACTTTCCCTCCATTCATAAACTTTATCTTTCCCGTTCCAAAGACTGCTAGAAGCGGCATCTATCCCGAAATCCACTTCTCCGTCGTGAATCCTGCGCGTCTCATCCAGTAATTCAAGCCCCAGTTCCGGATTAAGTCCGGAAACAACGAACCCTCCCTCATCCCCGAATCTGTCCCCCTCTCCGCGCGGAGACAGCACCCCCTTAAGGGATTCTATAAAGGAAAAAGCGGATTTTAACGCCCCTTCCGGGCTGGATGTTTTAGGAATAATCAGCTGTTCCTGAAAAGGAAGCGGGTTTAATGAGGCGTTTACATGCAGGCCGCCGTTTATAATGTTAATAAACAGCCTTGGAAAGGATGGGGCCGCCACGGCGCTCTCGTTTCTCAAAAGCTCATGCAACGGGATTCCTTTCTCTTTCGAGAGCAGGCGGGAAAAAGCGATGCTTACGGCAAGCGTCAGGTTCGCCCCAAGGTTCCTTTTATCCTCTGTTCCATCAAGCTCTATCAGGAAATTATCGATCTCGCGCATGGAGTCAAAGGTTCTCCCTGAAGCGGCCCGCATAAACCTATCCAGGTTTTCCAGGGCCCTTTCCACTGGAACCGTCTTGGCCTCCATTTTTCCGCGGCTTTTCCCCGAGGGAATAGAAGCTTTCCCCTCGATATCTCCGGAGAGCAAAGCAACTTCTATCGTCTTCTCCCCGCGAGAATCATTTATTATTATTCCTTTTGCCGCGGATATTTTAGGCATTTATTTACGCAGTTGTTTTTCTTTTTTAAGAATAGCAACAGATGTTTTAACCACCGAGTCCGGATTCAGAGATATGCTCTCTATTCCCTTTCCGACCAGGAAGGCGGCAAAATCTTCATAGTCGGACGGAGCCTGCCCGCAAATGCCGACATACTTCCCGTTCGTCTTTGCCGCCTCGATAACCTTGCCGACTGAAATCTTCACCGCCTCGTTGCGCTCGTCCGCAATTTTACCCAGCTCGGTATTATCCCTGTCTATTCCCACCGTCAGCTGAGTCAGATCGTTCGAACCGATACTAAAGCCATCGAATATTTTTAAGAACTCCTCGGCCAGTATAACGTTTGACGGTATCTCGGCCATCGCGTAAACCTTTAACCCGTTTTCTCCCTGCTTTAAACCAAACTCCGCCATTGTTTCGATAACTTTTTTCCCCTCCTCGGGCGTTCGGCAAAAAGGTATCATCGGCGTAACATTAGTTAATCCGAACTCGTCTCTCACTTTTTTTAAAGCATTGCACTCCAATCCGAAAGCCTCCTTGAATCTCGGATCATAGTAGCGCGAGGCGCCGCGCCATCCGATCATCGGGTTCTCCTCTTTCGGCTCGAAATATTTTCCTCCAAGAAGCTGTGCGTACTCGTTCGTCTTGAAATCCGAGAAGCGGACTATCACCTCGTTGGGATAAAAGGCGGTTCCTATCTGAGCGATTCCCTCAGCCAACCTGTTAACGTAAAACACCTTCCCGCTTTTATACCCCGATATGACTTTCTTTATCTTGGCTTTAACCAAATCGTCGGTTTTTTCCGGATGGAGCAATGCCATGGGATGAACTTTTATTCTTGAGGCGATTATAAACTCCTCTCTAGCCAGCCCGACGCCCTGGGCCGGCAGAAATGAGGCCTCGTACGCCTCATCCGGACTGCCGATATTAACCATTATCTTAGTCTTCGGTTTTACAAACTCCTTGAGCTCATACGTTTTCTTCTCCCACTCCGTTTTACCCTCCCAAACAAATCCCTCGGTTCCGCTCGAGCAATCAACAGTCAACTTGGCGCCGTTTTTAATTATCCTTGTGGCGTTTTCCGTTCCGACAACGCATGGTATCCCCAGCTCCCTTGAGACTATCGCCGCATGGCTGGTTCTTCCGCCTTCATCGGTTACTATCGCCGAAGCGATCTTCATTATCGGCTCCCAATCAGGGTCGGTCATTCGCGTTACTAAGACCTCTCCCTTTTTAAACTGCTTGATGTTTTTAGCGCTCTTAATAACCTTGGCCGGACCTTCGGCGATCTTTGATCCAATAGCCGCGCCCTTCGTAACCAGCTTTCCGGTCTTTTTCATCTCATAATCCTCGAGTGTTTCAACGTCTTTCGAGGCCTGCACCGTCTCCGGCCGAGCCTGAACGATATAAAGCTTGTCCTGCGTTCCGTCCTTCGCCCACTCGATATCCATCGGCTTTTTATAGTGCTCCTCGATTTTTAAGCACCAATCCGCGAGTTCAAGAACCTCCTTGTCCGACAAAACGAACTTGTTTCGGTTGCTCGTCTTAGTTGATATTAACCTGGTCCTCTCCTTACTGCCGTAAATAAGCGTCTTCTCCTTGCCTCCCAGTTCCTTTAAGATGATCGCCGGATGCCCCTTCTTAAACGGCTCCTTGGCGATATGAAACTCGTCCGGAATAACCTCGCCCTGGACTACAAGCTCCCCTAATCCCCACGAACCGTTTATAACTACTACTCCGCGGAATCCCGTGTCCGGATCGAGCGTAAAGGCTACGCCGGAAGAGGCCTTATCCGAGCGCACCATCTTCTGAACTCCAACGGA
>JACWAO010000060.1 GCA_014874305.1 Candidatus Colwelliibacteriota bacterium
GATGCCTATGATGGCGATGACGATGAGGAGTTCTATGAGGGTAAAGGAGGAGACGGGTTCTTCTATCCGATATCTACTCCCGAGGCTCGAGAAGAACTCGCGGATACGAGAGAGAGAGAGAGAGAGACGGCGAAAGACAAAAGCTACCTTTGTTCTCTTGTACGGCATGATATGTAAATTATATACAATACACAAAAAATGGGCAAGTAAACTGTGGATAGATAAGTCCGGATTATTTCTTGAGGAGTTCCTTGAATATATCCGGAGAGATGGTCACTCTTCCCGAGGCCTTGAGCCGCGCTTTCCCTTCTTTTTGTTTTTTCCAAAGCTTCATTTTTCTCGTCCTGTCTCCGCCGTACAAGTATCCCGTAACATCCTTGCGCAAGGCTGGAATGGTCTCTCTGGCCACTATCTCTCCCCGCACGGCCGCCTGTATTGCCTGGGCGAACTGCTGGCGAGGAAGAAGGTCTTTCAACTTCTCAACGGTTTTCCGCCCGATACTCACCGCTTCTTCCCTAGGAACTATGCGGGATAGCCCTGGAACAACTTCGCTCGCAACAAGAATATCAACGCGGCGCAGTTCGGCTTTTTCATAACCGGCTAAGTTATAGCTAAAAGAAGCAAAACCCTGGGAAACGGACTTTAACCGGTCATCGAAATCCAAAATCAGATCAGCGAGCGGCATACTGGCCGTTATCTTTATCCCGCCTGGCATCATCTCCGTATCGATTCCCTTCATCCTGAATAATTTTCCCAAATCCAGGATCGAGCCTAAAAACCTCTGCGGCGAAAGAATCGTAAGGTCAACCACCGGTTCCCGTGCCTCAGCGTATTCATCGGGAAAATCTTTCGGATTTTCTATTACGCGTTCGTTAACCTTATAGGCCACGGACGGAAAGCTGGTTACGACGGATATTCCAAACTCTTTTTTCAGGCGCTCGACGGTTATCTCGAAGTGCAGTTTGCCTAAAAACCCTCCTTTGAATCCCCTGCCTAAGACCTCGCTTAAATCGGGAGAGAAAGTCAGGGCGGAATCGTTAAGCTTAAGCTTGTATATCGCCGATTTTAAAGCCACGTAATCGTCGCTTTCCTCCGGATACAGCGAAACGAAAACGACCGGATTCGGAAAGGTAAATCCCGGAAGCGGATTCTCCCCTATCGTGTCTCCCACAAGAACCACTTCCGGATCCTTTATGCCCGTTACTATATACCCTATCTCCGGAGCGGATAGTTTTTTGTCTGCGGTAAGCTCCGGCGCGAAATGGCCGACCTCTTTTATTTTGAAACGGAAGTTTTTTCCAGATAAGACAGTTTCGTCGCCGGACTTAAACTCCCCGCCAAAAACCCTGGTAAAAGCCACAACTCCCTTGTGCTCGTCATACAGCGAGCTGAAGATCAAAGCCGATCTTCCAGCCCCAACTTCGGGGGCCGGTATCTTATTAACTACCGCCTGAATCAACTCTCTCACTCCCTCCCCAGTCTTACCCGAGACCTTAAAAACCTCATTAATATCTACGGACAACAACTCGGCAACTTCGTTTACGATTCTTATAACATCCTCCGCAGGCGCGACATCGATTTTATTTACAGCGCCTATTATCTTTAACCCCTCCTTAACCGCGTTGCGATAGTTTGCCAGCGTTTGCGCCTGGATCCCTTGGGTGGCGTCAACTAAAAGAACCGCTCCCTCAACCGCGTTTAATGCCCTTGAAACCTCGTAAGAAAAATCGCTGTGCCCGGGAGTGTCTATAAGATTCAAAAAATACTCCTCCCCGTCATCCGAGACGTACCTCATCCTTACCGGAGCCATCTTTATCGTTATACCTCTCTCGCGCTCCAGTTCCATCTGGTCGAGATACTGAGCGCGCATCTTGTGCGCCGGTATGGTAGAAGTCACCTCAAGCATCCGATCCGCCAAGGTCGATTTTCCGTGATCGATATGCGCGATGATAACAAAATTTCTTATATTCTTTCCTTCCATATTTAATAATTTACACCAGGCTTACTGCGTCTTCACGAGCGTCAGGGAAATAATCGTCCGGGGAGACAAGTTGGAGGCGTGGTAGCTGTAAACGGAGCTTTCCCCCGGAGCCTCCTTCCATCCGTATCCCAAAGGAGCCTGGATAAGGTAATCAAGAGTTTGATCTACTCCCGATTGTTTGTCAAAAACAAACGAGAGCTTTTGGCCGGAAGCGACGACAACGTTCCCGCTCACATAGTTCATATGCAGACTGTCCTGCTCGCCCACATATCCGTTTAGCCACGCATTGTATGTTTTAAACCCTGATTCGACCTCCTCGCTTACTCCGGACACTCCGGTCGTCGTCTCGCTGTTTTCTATAGCCGACAGGTCGGGGTCGGCGGTATATCCGGCGCGATACTGCCTTAAGTCGCCAAAAACGGAACTGCTCATTCCGTCCGCGCCTATAAGAGCCGAGGAGGGAAGGGTAAAGACCTTAACCAGAGTCCTTCGAAAATCATGATACCAGGAAGCACTGTTGTGATAGGAGTTTTCTATGGTTAGGTCGTCGTTTATCATCCCGGACTGGTCTATCTGTGATTTTA
>JACWAO010000061.1 GCA_014874305.1 Candidatus Colwelliibacteriota bacterium
ACACCTTGGGGATAAACTATAACGCCGCGCAGTCAAAAATAACTATCGGTTCCGGAGGATTCTTCGGGGAAGGGTTTGGACAGGGGACGGAGGTTAAGCTCGGGTTCTTGCCCGCCGCGCAGACCGACTTCGCGTTCGCTTCGTTTATTGAGGAGTGGGGCTTCCTGGGCGGCGCAATAGTACTTTTGGTTTTCGCGTTCCTTATATACCGTATATTAAGAATTGGGATGAAGGCCGATAATAACATCCTGCGTTTCTTATCGCTGGGGACGGTTATGTTTATAGTGCTCCATCTGGCGGTTAATTTGGGGTCGGTTACGGGGTTACTGCCGGTAGTAGGAGAAGGGATGCCCTTCGTCAGTTACGGGGGCTCGGATCTTATCACGGTAGCTGGCCTTATCGGAGTACTGCAGGGCATGAAATCCAGTTAGGCATATTTTTAAAGATGAAACTATTAACTCGGCTTCTTATCCTTTTCGTCCTTGTAGCGGCGTTTACAGGAGCGGTTGTCCTGCGCGGGGTTTGGGGAAGGCTTCGTGCC
Organism: Candidatus Colwelliibacteriota bacterium; assembly: GCA_014874305.1. GTDB lineage: Bacteria > Patescibacteriota > Minisyncoccia > UBA6257 > Colwellbacteraceae > JACWAO01. The sequence goes on from JACWAO010000061.1 coordinate 542, forward strand.
GTCAAAACTGTTTACGTAACCATACCGGAGGGGGGTACTGTTAACGACATAAACAAAAAGTTGACGGCAAGCGGGGTTTTGAATAATGGCGAAACCCTGCCAGTCTCCAAAGAGGGGTATCTTTTTCCGGATACTTATCAGTTTTACGTTCCATCCTCCCCGCAAGTCGTGGAGGAAAAGTTTATGTCTAATTTCGATAATAAGGTTACGCCTTTGATTTCGCCTAAGGATGACCTGAAACGAATTATTATCATCGCGTCTCTTATACAGGATGAGGCTAAAACGCCTGGCGATATGAAACTGGTGTCTGGTGTTATTTGGAAGAGGCTTGCCGCCGGGATGCCTTTGCAGATAGACGCTACCGTCTGTTACGTCAAGCAGAAACTGCCTTGCTTGCCGATTACAAAAGCGGATTTGGAGATAAATTCTCCGTACAACACCTACTTAAACAAGGGACTTCCTCCCGGTCCGATCGACAATCCAGGGTTAGACGCCATAAACGCGGCGGTCAATCCGGAGAAGTCTTATTACTGGTACTATATCTCCATCCCCGGAAGCGGAAAGCTGGTATTTGCCGAGACCCTTGACGAACAGGATAGAAATATTGTTAAATACCTTAAATAGGCCCTAAATCTGAAAGTTCGTGAGAACAAGGGTTTTTTGCGTTTTTGGAGGTTAGGACCGCCTATAAGTGCCCGCGATAGAGCTGTCGTCCCCGCCCATTGGACGGCATAGTGGTGAATAAAAACAAAAGTCGTTTTTTAAAAAATAACTAATGCCCAAGTTACCAACCAGGGTTTTCTCTTCTCACCCTGGATCGCTTGTTGAGCAGCCGGATTTGATTGCCGTCCAGCATGACTCTTATGAGTGGTTCAAAAAAGAGGGAATAAAAGAAATATTCGAAGAGTTTTCGCCGATTAAGGATTATTCCAGCCACAATCTGGAGCTTCACTTCCTTGATTATTATTTCGGCGATCCGAAATACACGGAGACGGAGGCGAAAAGCAAGAGCATTACCTACAATGCTCCATTGCGCGCCAACCTGAAACTCATTGTCGACGGTTCGTCTAAGGGGAAAGAACAGGAGGTTTATCTTGGAGACTTTCCAATGATGACCGAGCGCGGAACTTTTATCATTAACGGGGTGGAGAGAATCATAATTTCCCAGCTGGTCCGCTCTCCGGGTGTTTACTTCTTGGCCGAAGAGAAAAAAGGAAGAAATCTTTTCGGCGCCAAGGTTATCCCCAACAGGGGCGCCTGGCTTGAGTTCGAAAGCGATAGCGACGGATCGGTGTGGGTGAAGATTGACAGGCACCGCAAAGTCGCCGTTACCGCCCTGCTTCGTATATTCGGCGCGGGTTCCGACGAACAGATACTTAAGATTTTTGGAGAGGATATTGCCCAAACATTAAAAAAAGATTCGGCTCATAATACCGACGACTCTTATCTTGAGATTTATAGAAGGCTACGCCCGGGAGACTTGGCAAGGGTGGAGGATGCGAAGCGCGTGATAGACGCGATCTTTAACCAGTTCGACAGGTATGACCTTGGCGCGGTCGGCAGATTTAAGGTTAATCAGCGCATCGCGGGAAAGTCGGACAGTCGCTTGATAGAATTAAGCGATCTTATCGGTATAACTAAAGAAATAATCAGGCTTAATGCCGATCCGCGCGCCGTTTCCGACGACATTGATCATCTTGGAAACAGAAGGATGAAAACCGTCGGCGAGCTTCTTCAGGGCAGACTTCGGATAGGATTTGCCAGGTTGCGCCGCAATGTGCAGGACAAGATGGCGGCCGGCACTTATGAGACGATGGAGCCGGGTACTTTAGTCAATTCCAGGCTTATCGGGGCTGTCGTCGAGGAGTTCTTCTCTTCCTCTCAGCTTTCGCAGTTTGCCGAACAGGAAAATGCTTTGTCGGAACTGGAGCATAAAAGAAGACTCACCGTTCTTGGACCAGGAGGGTTGGTCCGCGAGAGAGCCGGTATAGACGTGCGCGACGTTCACCACTCGTACTATGGAAGAATCTGTCCTATACAAACTCCCGAAGGACATAACATCGGGCTTGTGAGCCACCTCGCTAGTTTTACCAAGCTGGACGAGCATGGATTTTTAATAACTCCATATGTTCGCGTGAAAAAAGGAAAAGTCACCAAAGAAGTGGTGTGGCTTAACGCTATCGAGGAGGAAAAGTTTAAGATAGCCAGCGCCGAAACCAGATTTGATGAGGCTGGGGGAATAATAGACAAGAGGGTAGAGGCGAGGATAAAAAGCGAGCCGGGGATTTGCGACAGGGAGGAGGTGGATCTCATAGAGGTCTCCTCAAACCAGCTTGTCAGCATCTCAACCTCGATGATCCCGTTTTTGGAACACGATGACGCTAACCGCGCTCTTATGGCCTCAAACATGCAGAGGCAGGCGGTTCCGTGTCTTGTTCCGGAGATGCCGTATGTTGGAACGGGAATAGAGGAATCGGCTGTAAAAGCCGCCGGATCACTGCCTATGGCGGAGTTCGCCGGCGTCGTATCGGATGTGGACGCCGATCACATTATTGTGAAGTCCGAGGACGGTAAAACTCGCCGCTACGACTTGAACAAGTTCAAGATGAGCAACCAGAATACCGTAGTCTCGGAGCGTCCGATAGTGGAGAAGGGGGAAAAGGTAAAAAAGAGCCAGGTGCTTGCCGACTCGACCGCGACCGACAACGGCGTTATCGCGTTAGGACAGAACTTGGTTGTGGCTTTCGTTCCTTTTGACGGGGCTACTTTCGAGGACGCTATAGTCGTATCAGAGAGGGTGCAGATAGACGATCGCTACACCTCGATTCACATAGAGGATTTCTCGGTTGATGTTCGCGACACAAAACTCGGGCCGGAACTTACAACCCCGGATATTCCTAATATTTCCGAAAACAAGTTGAAAGACTTGGATGAGGATGGAGTGGTTCGCATAGGCGCCGAGGTAAGAGGCGGAGACATATTGGTTGGCAAGATCTCTCCTAAGGGAGAAAGCGAGCTTATGCCGGAAGAGAAACTTCTGCAGGCCATATTCGGCGAGAAGGCCAGAGAAGTAAAGGACACCTCGCTTTATCTGCCGAGCGGAAAATCGGGCAGAGTCGTCGGAGTTAAGGTGCTTTCGCGAGAGAAGGGAGATAAGCTCGAGCCGGGTGTTATCTGCAAGATTCAGGTGCAGGTTGCCGAGCTGAGAAATATCCAGGCCGGAGACAAGATGGCCGGACGCCACGGAAACAAGGGGGTTATCTCGCAGGTAAGAAGAGTTGAAGACATGCCTTATCTTGCGGACGGCACGCCGGTTGATATAGTTTTGAATCCTTTGGGTATTCCATCGAGAATGAACCTCGGACAGATACTCGAAACTCATCTTGGCTGGGCGGCTAAGACTTTGGGATACAGGGCGGTCTCGCCGGTGTTTTCCGGAGCTACCGAGGAGCAGATTAAGCAGGAGCTTAAGGAAGCCGAGCTTCCCGAATCCGGTCAGGTCACATTGTATGACGGAAGGACGGGGAAATCGTTCGACAGGAAAGTTACGGTCGGCGTCGTTTATATGATGAAGCTTAATCACATGGTTGTGGACAAGGTTCATATGCGTTCGGTCGGCCCGTACTCTTTGATTACTCAGCAGCCGTTAAGAGGAAAGGCCCAGCTTGGAGGGCAGCGTTTTGGAGAAATGGAAGTATGGGCTTTGGAGGGGCACGGCGCTTCTAACACCCTGCAGGAAATGCTTACTATAAAATCCGATGACGTTCCAGGGAGAGGATCTGCTTATGAGGCTATAATCCGCGGCGAGGAGATAAAGAAGCCCAACATCCCAGCATCATTTAACGTGATGGTTAATGAGCTTAAAGCATTGGGATTATCGGTAGAGTTGGTCGGCTCTAACGGAATCGTGAAGGAGGTAAAATCAGACGAAGACGGCAATGAATAACGAAAACAACTTTGACGCCATAAAAATAAGCATAGCTTCTCCGGATGAGGTTTTATCCTGGTCGTACGGCGAGGTAACGAAACCCGAGACGATAAACTACAGGACTCAGCGCCCGGAAAAAGACGGGCTGTTTTCCGAGCGTATTTTTGGTCCTACCAAAGATTGGGAGTGTTACTGCGGAAAATATAAAAAAATAAGGTACAAAGGGGTCGTCTGCGACAAGTGCGGAGTAGAGGTAACGCGTTCCATAGTAAGACGCGAGAGGATGGGACACATAAAACTGGCGACGCCGGTTATACATCCGTGGTTTTTAAGGAGCGTTCCTTCAAAGATCGGATTGGCGTTGGACGAAACCATCTCCAGGCTTGAGCGCGTAACTTATTATGCCGCGCACATAGTAACGTCGGTTGATGATACCCGCCGGAAAGACGCCTTAGATGAGGTTAAAAAGGAAGTCAAAAGGATAAAGAATGATAATGCGGATAAGGCCGAAGAAATAGAGGAAGCCGCGGAGAGAGCTACCACTCTTCTTAAGAACCTCAGAGTCGGCATGGTTTTGGATGATCACGACTTCGAAGCTTTAAAGAAGTTCAGCCACGTTTTCAGTGTTCAGAGCGGTGGAGAAGGAATAAGGCAGGCCTTGTCCAGGCTTGATCTTAAAAAAGAAACCGAGGCCATAGAAAAAGAGGTATATACTATAAAGGATGGTTTGCGTAAGAGGAAGCTTTTAAGGAGACTGAAGTTTTTCCGTTTTATGGAGAAAAATGGTAGCCGGCCGGAATGGATGGTGATGACGGTTCTTCCGATCCTTCCTCCTGATTTGAGACCGATGGTTGCCTTGGACGGCGGAAGATACGCGACCTCCGATTTAAATGATTTGTACCGCAGGGTGATTAACCGTAATAACCGTTTGAAGAAGCTTCTTGAGCTTAGAGCTCCGGATGTCATCGTCGTTAACGAGAAAAGAATGCTACAGGAGGCGGTGGATGCGCTTATAGACAGCTCAATTCACGGAAACGCGAAGGTTACCGGCGCGGGCAGAAGGCCTTTAAGGTCCCTGGCCGACATGTTGCGCGGAAAGCAGGGAAGATTCAGGCAGAATCTCTTAGGAAAAAGAGTTGATTATTCCGGACGCTCCGTGATCGTGGTTGGCCCAAGCTTGGGTTTGGATCAGTGCGGATTGCCGAAAAAAATGGCCTTGGAGATTTTTAAACCGTTCGTCATAAGCGGAGTAATGGGGAGGGGCCTGGCGCACAACATAAAAACCGCGAATAGATTGATAGAACAGGGAGACCCGGAGGTTTGGGAGATCCTGGAAGAGGTCATACGCGAGCGCAAGGTTTTGCTTAATCGCGCTCCAACTCTGCATCGCCTTAGCGTACAGGCCTTTAGGCCAATCCTTATAGAAGGATTGGCGATACAGGTGCACCCGATGGTCTGCACGGCCTTTAACGCGGACTTCGATGGAGACCAGATGGCCGTCCACTTGCCTCTGAGCCGTGAGGCGCAGAACGAGTGTGATAACATTATGCTTTCCACGATGAACCTTCTTAAGCCGGCGTCAGGAGAAGCGGTTGTTTCTCCGACTAAGGACATGGTTTTGGGGTGTTACTATTTAACGAGGGAGTTTGCCGACACCAAGGGATCTGGCAAGATTTTTGCCGATGTCGAGGAAGCGGAGATCGCTTACGAGAATGGCGTTATAGACCTCCATGCGCCCGTGCAGATAGGAGACAAGAAGACTACTTGCGGCAGAGCGATTTTTAACAGAGCCCTTCCAAAAGGGACTGAGTATGTAAACGATACGGTTGGCAAGTCCAAATTACAGAAGCTCATAAGCAGTCTTATTTATGCTTATGGACCCGACGTTATGCAGAACACCTTGGATGAGATAAAGAGGCTCGGATTTTCCTATTCGACTTCGTCGGGAATAAGCTGGGGGATGGATGATCTCGTGGTCCCAGAGGAGAAAAAAGAGATACTTGAGAACGCGGATAAGCAGAGCAAGCTTGTCGGGGAACAGTATCAGATGGGATTGCTTACAAATGAGGAGAGGAGGTCCAGAATTATCGAGGTCTGGTCCAATGCGGTAATAGAAATAAGAAAGATAGTCCCGAAAGTTCTTAAAGAAGACAGCTCCGTTTATATAATCATTGATTCGGGCGCGAGAGGTTCGTGGCAGCAGCCGACGCAGATGATGGGTATGAAAGGGCTGGTTGTAAACCCTAAGGGAGAAGAGATAGAGCTTCCGATACGCACCTCGCTTAAAGAGGGTCACAGCGGCTTGACTTACTTCATTACGACCCACGGTTCGAGGAAGGGATTGGCTGATACCGCTCTAAAGACGGCTGAGGCCGGATACTTAACGAGGCGCTTGGTTGACGTTGCTCAGGATGTGGTGGTGAGGGAAAACGATTGCCGGACAAAAGAGGGAATTACGCTCTATAAAAGCGATGGCAACGAGTTCGGCCATAA
>JACWAO010000062.1 GCA_014874305.1 Candidatus Colwelliibacteriota bacterium
CCTACTTCTGAGATGGGTCCTAAGAATAGTTGAAAAGATAAGCGCAGTAGTGTTGTATAATAGCTATGATACCTGATAGCTCTTTAGGGAAAGGATGACGCTGGCGTGAAAGGTGAGGCTGTTTCTTCTAAGCACCTTGGCTTTGGGAACTTCTTGGACGAGACCAGTCTTGATTTGTTCGATGGTTCTTTCTTGTCCTCCCTGTTTTCGCTTGAAATGAAGATGAGTATGATTCTGGGCGACCGTTTTGTCCATATAGACGATCTATACAAGATCGGCGCCGGACCTCTTGTTATTCGCGACCTTGTAAGGTTTAAGGAATGCAGGCTGGAGGATGACGGCTTTATTGGATGGGCGTTCGGAACGGGAAAAGAAAACTGCGTTCTGGTTCCGTCGCCAAAGTTCATCATGAGCGACGTGTTTGAGCGGTGGCCGCAACTCTTTAGTATGGCGAGGCTGACGGGCGAAGACGCAAGATTACTCCTTGCAACCGGCAGACCTTCCGGCTGGCTGCTTTTACGCGCTGGAGACAGGAATTTCTCGAACGGCGAGATCAAGCGCTACCCCGGAGGAAGGGCGGCTCTAACAAGCAGTATGCTCTGGGCGTCGTTGGTTTACTGGCTTATGCGGAGAAAACCTCTGTATCCTCACTGGGTGTGCGGCATTCACCCGACAACGCTTATTAGAACCGCTTCCGAGGGCAGGACTCTTGTTTATAGCGCCTCTTGTCTAAAAAGTCCTGTTGGAGGACGCGTAGTGGAGATAGGCGTGGAAAGCGACCGGTAATGCTTGTTGCTTTTTTTGGGGCTGGATTTACAGCCCCTTTTTTATTTTCCTCCGCCCAAGGGGACTTGCCCTGAGCGAGCGAAGCGAGTCGAAAGGCTTTAGAAATGGCCGTATTTGGCGTATAATAGGCTTGTATGCCTTACGATAATATAAGGGTAAGGTTCGCCCCTTCCCCCACTGGTCCGCTCCACATAGGAAGCGCTAGAACGGCTTTATTCAACTGGCTTTTTGCCAAGGCGACAAAGGGCGTGTTTATTTTGCGTATAGAAGATACCGATTTCGAGCGATCAAAGGAGGAGTATTTAAAGGATATTACCGATGGCCTTACCTGGCTGGGTTTGAAATGGGATGAGTTTTATAAGCAGAGCGACAGGATTCCAATATACAGAGAATATTTGGAGAAGCTTATAAACGAGGAGAAGGCCTATCCGTGTTTTTGTACGAAGGAGGAGCTAGAGGAAGAGAGGCAGGCTATGCTGTCTCAGGGGTTGGCCCCAAAGTATTCCGGGAAGTGCCGCGCGATACCGCCTGAGGAGGCGAGGAAAAAAATGGAGGGCGGCGATAAGTTTGTAATACGGTTTAAGACACCGGAAATCGAAGTCAGTTTTAAAGATCTTATACGCGGCACGCCCAAGTTTGATACTTCCCTGATAGGGGACTTTGTCATAGCCAGGAATATGGATCAGCCTCTTTATCAGTTCGCGGTCGTCGTTGATGATATGCTTATGAAGATTACTCACGTCATAAGAGGGGATGACCACATCTCGAATACCCCGAAACAGATACTTATAGCCAGGGCGCTTGGCGTGGAGAACCTGCCTTATTTTGCCCATATACCGATGATTCTTAATTCCGACAGGAGCAAGATGTCTAAAAGATTTTCAGACACCTCTCTTAGAGAGTATGTTGAGAAGGGGTATTTAAGCGCGGCTATTATAAACTTCCTAGCCTTGTTAGGATGGCACCCGCAAGACGATCAGGAGGTAATGGGCTTGGAAGAGATTGTAGAGAAATTCGACATAGACCGGGTTCAGAAAGGAGGAGCTGTTTTTAACGCGGAAAAACTGGACTGGTTTAATTCTTATTATATATCCCACCTTCCGGCAGGGGAGTTATTAAAAGAAGCGAAAAAATTTATCCCTGAGGATTGGGGTATAAACGAGGCGATGATTGAATCCGTTAGAACGCGCCTTAAAAACTTGAGCGAGTTAAAAGACGTCCTGGCGTTTTATTTCAATCTTCCGGAGTATGACAAAGAACTCTTGAGATGGAAAGAAATGAGCGATGACGATGTTTTGGAGAAACTTGATGATGTGTTAAAGCTCATAGACGACGTGGCGATTCCGGATTTTAATAAGGAATCCCTTGAGGCGAAAATAATGTTTGCCATAGATGAGAAGGGGAGAGGAGAGACCCTGTGGCCTTTAAGGGTCTCTCTTTCCGGGCAGAAGACCTCCCCTGGCCCGTTTGAAATAATGGAGGCATTGGGAAAGGAAGAAACTGAGAGAAGAATAAAGCTGGCGATCGATAAAATTAAGAAATAACGAGTTTGTATAGGACTAGTTCCGTCGGAGTTGCGCTTGACCCAACGAATTACCTGTTCTAGCATTATTTTAATGGTTACATGGAGCTCGCTTTTGCCACAACTTCACGCGGCAGGGAATACATTCATACTCCTTATTAAGGAACTTTTAGACATACTTTTAACTTTATTAAAGATACTAATGACGACTATCGCGCACATTACGAGTACCAGCGGGAGTTGATTGTGGATCGCGAACCTCGTATCGCGTACCACGAATCGTGAATCGTAAAACACAACTCACGGTACACGGTTCGCGTCTCACGATACACGACAACCCCATGACTAAAAACCACCCGGTCTTCCATATCCCTAACATAGATTCTTCGTCCGCCAGCCGGCGGACTCAGAATGACAGCAAAAGGTATCGTCATCCTGAACGTAGCGTCTCCTCCGCTCTCGCGAGCTACGGAAGACCAAGGGAAGGATCTAGTCGTTCCAGCTTCACCCTTCGACTCGCTTCGCTTGCTCAGGGTAAACCCCCTAAGGTAAACGAGCGAAGCTCGTTTACCCTCATAGAACTCCTCATCGTCATCGCCATCATAGGGATCCTGGCCTCCGTCGTCGTCTTAGTCCTCAACCCAGCTCAACTCCTGTCTCAGTCAAGGGATAGCAGAAGAACACAGGATCTCTC
>JACWAO010000007.1 GCA_014874305.1 Candidatus Colwelliibacteriota bacterium
CCTCCAGAGAGACCGGCTCCAGGTGTTGTTAATTATGGCCTAGGGCAGACCGAGCAGGAGTCAAGGGTTAGCGCTGGCGGAACCGCCGCACCGCTTCCCCCCGTTCCTTCGACAGGCTCGGGACAAGTTCCTCCACCAGCTTCTTTTAATATCCCAACCCCTCCGCCTCCACAGCCGATTATCGGCAACAGACCAGGGGCGGTTACGCCTCCTCCCGGAGCGGGAGATGTCGTTATTCGCACCCTTGGCGGGGATATAGAATCTCTTAGGGAATCAGGGGGCTTGGGAACGCAGGCCGGTCCTTCAATGAACCCCGCATCGCCCCCAAGAGCAAGCTCGTCGCCAGTTTCTCCAGCACCGGCGCAAGGAAATGGATCTGCTTCGGGAGTAAAAACAGCCGATTCGGTAAATCCCCGTGGTTTTGATGGAGGGCCTTTGTTTACCCCCAAAGATACCGCAGGCATGCCTATGCCTAAAAAGACGGGGCCTGTCTCCGGAAAAACATTAGAAGTTGCCGGAATAGGAGTTGTTATTATCGGGATCCTGGCGGCGGTTTACTTCTTCGCTCTCCCGAAGCTTTTTCCCGCGCCTTCTAAAACCACCGCCCCTGTCGTTGTTTCAACCACAACTCCAATAGCGGAAAAACCAACTACTCCGCCATTTGTTCATCATTCTTTCTTTAACTCTACAACCAGCGTGATAACCGCCAACCTTACGGCTTTTTCTGCCGCTGATCTAACTTCCGCTATAAATTCGATTAACGAATCGACGACCACTCCGGCTAAAACGATTAAAGAACTCCAGGTTACATATAATGGAGATCCGGTACAGACGGCGCAGATATTATCGGCCATTCTCCCGCAGGCCGACGCCTCTCTCTCACAGTATCTCAATAACGATTTTACGGCCTTTGTTTATTATGATGGCACGAACGCCTGGCCCGGATACGTCTTCCAGTTAGGGGGAGATTACTCGACGTCCACCTCTATAGCCGTGCCCGGAACTTCTTCACTGACACCCACTTCACCCGCTTCTTCATCCGCCGCGACCAAACCGACACCCACGGAAACTCTGAGCGCGATGTTTGAGTCGGCCATAGAATCCGCGACGAGCAGTTTGCCGAACTTGTACTTAACGTCACCGGGAACGCTTTCGTCTAAAACCTGGATCAACGGTTCGCTTCCTAACAAAGAATCGGTCAGATTCGTCAGATTTAGCAAATCAGGGACCGTCTTTGAGTACGGTTGGATCGGCAAGTATCTTATTTTAAGCACCTCGTACGCCGGCATAGTCCAGGCGGAAGGGATGCTCAGCGGGTCTTAGTTTAATTCATCTTGACGCCTAACTCATAGTCTGCTAACATTTAGGCACAACCAATGAAGACCCGCCCTAGGCGGGTCTTTGGTTAAGTAAACAACATGGATTTAAAAACATTAGTACAAACGGTTAATCAGATAGCTCAGGAAAAGAAAATAGAACCAGAGAAGATTTTTGATGTCGTCGAAAAAGCGCTGGCCGCCGCGTATAAGCGCGAGTATTCGGAGAGAAACGCCAACGTTAGAGCGAAACTGGACATTGAAACCGGCAAGATGAGGTTCGTTCAGGTTAAGGATGTGGTAGACGAAGCCACTGTGCGTTTCGAGGCCGAGGAAGAAACAGCCGATTCGGAGGACAAACTGCCTCGTTTTAACGAGGAGAGACATATCCTTCTTGAGGAAGCTAAGAAAATAAAACCCGACGCGGTTGTCGGTGATGAGATGGAGTTTCCTCTTCCCGAACAGGAAAACTTCGGCCGCATAGCGGCCGGTACGGCGAAACAGGTGATTATCCAGCGCCTGCGCGAGGCGGAGCAGGAATCCGTTGTCGAGGAGTTTAAGGACAGAGAAGGACAGATCGTGAGCGGAACCGTACAGCGGATGGAACGCGGCAATGTTTATATAGATCTCGGCCGCGCCGTGGGAATCATGTTTTACAACGAAACTATTCCAGGGGAGCATTACCGGATAGGCGAGAGACTCCGCTTTTACGTGGTCGCCGTGCAGAAAGGATCTCCCAGGTTTCCGGAGGTTGTTCTCTCGCGTTCCCACCCGAGATTTATAGTCAAATTATTCGAACTAGAGGTGCCGGAGATAGCCGATGGGACGGTTGAGATAAAAGTTATCGCCCGCGAGGCCGGCTCGCGTACCAAAATTGCTGTCGCTTCGAATCACGAGGCGGTGGACGCGGTAGGAAGTGTTGTTGGCCAGCACGGGACTAGAATTATGACGGTCACGAACGAGCTCGGGCCTGAGAGAATCGATGTCGTAGGATGGTCCGAGGATATAGGAACGTTTATTAAAAACGCTCTGGCTCCCGCGCGCGTGCATCGCGTTGAGGAACTTCAAAGGCGGGAAGTGAGAGTGTTCGTTCCCGACGATCAGTTAAGTCTGGCTATCGGCAAGGGCGGACAAAACGTAAGATTGGCTGCCAAGCTTACCGGATGGAAGATTGATGTGCGATCCGAATCCCGGCCGGATGAGGCTCAGGAAGGCGGGGTGGCGGAAGTTGAACAAAAAACTTCTGAAGCGGAGGAGGATGAGGAAACGCCTGCCAAGAGCATCGGCGAACCAGCCCTTGAGGAGCAGGCCGGCGGAAACGTTGAAGAGAAGAGCGAATGATCCTATCATTACTCTGTTCAGTCGCTTATAAACAAATAAAACAATGAGTGTAGAAGTTCTTATAGAGATCCCCAAGGGATCAAGAAACAAATACGAGTTCGATGAAAAAAGCGGAAGACTGAAGCTTGACAGGGTCTTGCGCAGTTCGGTCGCCTTTCCGGCCGATTATGGTTTCGTTCCGGAAACAAAGGGCAATGATGGCGATCCGCTTGATGTCATGATTATCACCAGATTCCCGCTCATCCCAGGGTCTCTCGTTAACGCGAGGCCGATTGGCTTGTTTAAGATGATAGACAAGGGAGAGCATGACGAAAAGATAATTGCCGTTCCCGAAGATGACTTTTATTATGACTCCTGGAAGGAGTTGGAAGACGTTCCCGAGCCTCTGCGTCTGGAGATAGAACAGTTCTTCCTGACCTACAAGGTCTTGGAAAAGAAAGTCGTCTCATCCGAGGGCTGGGGCTCGCGGGCGGAGGCGGAAGAGATGGTTAAAAAGGCCGCCGAAACAAAAGAATAAAAACAATGGACGAACAAAGCCAGATTTTAATACCTACGGTTATAGAAAAAACAAATTACGGAGAAAGGGCGTATGACATCTACTCCCGTCTCTTAAAAGACAGGGTAATATTTTTAGGCGGCCCGATAAACGACGCGGTAGCCAACATCGTAATAGCCCAGCTTTTATTTTTGGAGTACGAGGATCCTAAGAAAGACATTCATCTTTACTTGAACACTCCGGGGGGAATGGTTTCCGCCGGACTGGCGATTTACGACACGATCCAGGCGATAAAGCCGGATGTTAGTACGATATGCGTCGGTACCGCCGCTTCAATGGGCGCGTTTCTTCTCTCGGCCGGAAAGAAAGGAAAAAGATTCGCCCTGCCGAACGCGGAGATACTCCTGCACCAGGTTATGGGCGGAGCGGAAGGCCAGGCGGTTGATATAGAAATAACCGCGCGGCACATCTTGAAGATAAAAGAAAAAGTGAACCAGATACTGGCCAAACACACCGGCCAGCCGTTGTCTAAGATAGAAAAAGATACGGATAGGGACTTCTGGCTTACCTCGGAGGAGGCGAAAGAATACGGCTTAATCGATGAGGTCATCAAAAAAATCAAAAACTGATATAGTCGAGGAGGTTTTAACCCGCGGTGTTACCGAGGTTGTTGATCGCGAACACCTAAAAAAACTCCTCCTCTCTAATAAAAAGCTTAGAGTTAAGTTGGGGATAGATCCAACCGGCCCGCGCATTCATTTGGGACGGACTGTTCTTTTACGCAAGCTCCGAGCTTTTCAGGAGCTGGGGCATAAGGTTGTTCTTATCGTTGGCGATTTTACCGCCCTTATCGGCGATCCGTCCGATAAGCTTTCCAAAAGGCCTCGGCTTACTCCGGCGCAAGTCGCGGATAATATGCGCAACTATAAAAAACAGCTTAGCAAGATAATCGATTTAAGTTCGACGGAGCTTCGATACAACAGCGCTTGGTTAAAGAAATTAAGTTTCGCGCAGGTTACCGAACTTGCTGAAAGTTTCAGCGTCCAGCAGATGCTCGCGCGCCGCAATTTTAAGGATAGGTATGACAAAGGGGTGGATATAAGCTTGCGGGAGTTTTTGTACCCGTTGATGCAGGGGTATGACAGCGTTGCCATTAAGGCCGATGTGGAGATCGGCGGCTTCGACCAGCTTTTTAATCTTATGGCTGGAAGGACGATACAAAAATATTACGGGGAAAAAGAGCAGGACATCTTGGCTTGCGAAATGCTCGAGGGGACGGATGGAAGAAAGATGTCCACGAGCTGGGGTAATGTGATAAATATTACGGACGAGCCGAACGATATGTTCGGGAAACTTATGTCGGTGAGAGACGAGCTTATCGGCAAGTACCTACTGCTAACAACCGACGTTGCTTTGGAAAAGATAAAAAACATCGAAAAGGATATTAAAAGCGGGAAGCTTAATCCAAGAGACGCCAAACTATTTCTCTCTAGGGAAGTCGTGTCCATCTACCACGGTGAAAAAGCGGCGGAGAAGGCCGAGGCAAACTTTATAAGCGTGTTTCAGAAAGGCAACCTGCCGGAGGAGATTAAAGAGATAAAAACAAACTCCGGCAAAATAGAGATAACTGAGCTTTTGGTAAAAACCGGATTAGCCGCGAGTAAGGGTTCCGCCTTTCGCCTTGTGGAGCAGGGGGGAGTAAGAATCGACGGAGAAAAAATAGACGACCCCAAAAAACTCATAAACATAAACTCCAACTCTTTCGTTCTCCAGTCCGGCAAGCGTAATTTTGTAAAAGTTTCCGGGAAAAAATAAAAGCGCTCTCTATTAAGAGGGCGCGCGGTGCTGATCGGCAATAACCGATAGTGCTAGTTTAATAACTTCCTGGTGGATGTCGTCCGGATCGCGAAGACGGCCTTCACGAACGCACTCGACGATCTTCCAATCCAGCCTTTCCTTGGCCAGTTCTCGGTAAACATTCGATACCTCTTCTTGGTACCTTGTGTTTGCCTCGTGCTGGTCCTGCTTCCCGCGGGCGCCGGATAGTCTGCTTGAAACAGAGACTGGCACCGCGAGGTAGACAACGAGGTTGGGTTTTGGCAGACCCAGTTCCCCGTATTCCGCCTCCTCGGTGAAACGGATGAATTCCGCTCTGGCCTTTCCTTCAAGTTTTGCGCCCTGATAGGCCAGGTTGCTTTGGATATATCTGTCGCAGATTACGATGCCCTTTTTAAGACCATCGAGCAGTTCGTCTCTCGCGCCAGCGCGATCCGCCGCCCAGAGGGCCGACGCCACGTAGGGATTTAGACCCAAGAAATCTCCAAACTCGCCGTTCAGACCGCGTCTGATAAGCGAGCCGTAGAGATGATCATAGCGCGGGAAGCTAAAAACCGAGACACAAAACCCAAGAGCGACAAACTCTTCCTTTAATAGTTTGACCTGGGTCGCCTTTCCAGCCCCATCCGCGCCCTCGACGACTATTAGCGGGTTGCTGTGCATGGACTTTTTCTCCTTTTTGGTGCCAAGTTGGGTGAAGTATGCAACACTTTGGCTAAACGCACAATCGACCCCTTTGGGTTACTTATTGTAAGCTCTCCTTTGCGGCGACCTAGCGGGCTTTGCCCGCCGTAGCTCGCCGTTTCGGCGAGCGAAGGCGGGGGCTTTTGCAGGACGTTAGGACTTATTTCAAAAAATCATATTCTCGCCATCCCCTATAGAATCATCGTCTCTACCTCCCTATCAATCTTCGTCCCTTACGTTGCAGATTTCCGGTCTCCACCGCGGCAAATTCAGCGCTGACCATTCGGTTGCGCCGCCCTTGACGCTATACGCCTCCATCTTTTTCTCGCGGAGAAATTCCGCAATCACCCTCGTGCGAACCCCCATCGGACATACAAGCAATACCTTTTTGCCCTTCCATTTTTTTGCATTTCTGGAAAGATTTTCGGAAATTTCATGTGCATCCATACGTTTCGATCCCGGAAGATGGAAGTGCACGAACTCGCCATACGGCCGTATATCGACAATCACAACATCGCCTTTTGGCACGACCTCCCTGCCATCTTTCAAGGTTTGCCACGCAAGCCGCGGCGACAGATCGTACGCCATCCGGTACGCGTCCTCGGCTTCGATGTCATAAACTGGATTTTCGACCGCTTCAACTTTTCGCGGCTTCCGCGCGCCTGGTTTGTTGATAAGCAGCTGTTCGTTTTCAATCTGTGGAAAGTGCGACTCGTCGAGATACTCGAAATACTCATTGAGATATGGGAACGGGCTGTCCGGGCAGATGAAGACCGAAACTATTTCGCCATCTTCATTCCGCAAAGTATCGAGCGATCCGGCCTTCTTTTGCTTTGCGATGAATTGAAGCAACCCCTGGAGCGCGAATCCGGAACTCGGCCCGGCGACAATACCAGCGCGGCAAAGCGCTAAGCTTTGCTC
>JACWAO010000063.1 GCA_014874305.1 Candidatus Colwelliibacteriota bacterium
ACAATTTCTTCAACTATTTTCTCCGAGTTAAAAACCTTCAAGTTTTCCGCTCCTCCGCCGCCGCGTATGAGGACCAGAACGTCTAGATCGGGTTTGTTCTTATTCATCCAGCGGATAGCGGAAGTAATCGAGCTTTCCGCGTACTCTCCCTCGACGCGAACATCATAAAGAAAAACCTTAAAGCCATAGTTTCCGAGGTTTTTCCTGAAGTCGGTAATCGCCGCTCCGGCCTCCGAGGTAATCAAGCCTATGCTCATCGCCAGCTCCGGTATGGGACGCTTGCGCGCGGGATCGAAATACCCTTTGGCTTCCAGCTTTTGCTTCAGGGCCGCGAGCGCCTTAAGCCACGCGCCCTCTCCAATCGGCTCGATGGACTGCACGATCAGTCTTAATGAGCCTGTTTTGTAGACATCCGGATGTCCGACAAGAATAACCTCCGCTCCCGTTTCGATAAGATGCGAATAATACTCCAGGACACTGCCGCCCACGAAACACTGTATGGCCGAATCGGCATGCTCGCGGCTCGTGTCCTTAAGGGTAATAAAAGCGTATCCCTGCCGCCTGCTTATCTCTCCTATCTCTCCCTTCACTCTTACTGTTTTCAGAGCGCGCAAAAGATAGTTGATCGCCAAGATAAGCTCGTTTACGGCAAACTCCTTCGATTTAGCCTGCCGAAGCTCGTAAGCGAAGGCGGCCAAGCTCGGGACGGGTCCTTCTTTCTCTTTTATTGGTTCCGTGCGGCTTCCCCTCTGCTCATCGTTCTTGCCGCCGCTAATTATCTCCAGGACATCACGCCCGTATTTTGACACCTTGCTTTTTCCCCATCCTTTAATCTCCAAAAGCTCCTCCTCTGTAGAGGGATGAGTTTCGACCGTCGCTTCGAGAGTGGAGTTTTGAAAAACCATATACGGCTCGACACCATCAGAAATGGCCCTTCGTTTTCTCCACTCGCGAAGTTTTTCCAAAACCTCGCTGTTGTCAAAAAGAGAAAAGTTTTCCGGCATACTAAAATCCCAGTTTTTGATTGACAAAAATCAAATTTATTTTCCTACTGGGCATGATTTCTCTCTCAAAAATAAGCCACCGTCCAATAGCGCTTCCCGAAGCTCCGGTACTTTTCATTCTTTTATCCTCCAAGGGATAAACATAATTCTTAATTCGGTCCGCAGCCGCGTTGGAATCAGGAACTATTTTCTGGGTGCCAACCACCCAGATTATATTCGGGCTGGTAAAAGCGTAAGAGGGAATCTGGCTTCCGCTAGCGCTCGCCACCCAGACCTCTCCGTCCCGCGTAACCGCGTGAACACTGCCTAAGAAGTAATCCGCCAACACGCTCTCGCGGCGAAGCTTGCTCTGCTTTTCTGGATCTTTCTCATCCATAATCTCGTCCTTGAGATTTTTCCACGGATGATTTTTTGATATCAACAAATCGCTGAAGCCGATTTCGTTCAGCGTGGTTGAGCCTCCGGTCATAACAGTCGCGCCAGCCGGAATTATCTCCTTGATTTTTTGGAGTACTTCTTCCTCGGTTTCAACAAAAATAGGGTTGATATTTCTTCCCTTTAGAGCGGCCATCGTCTGCTCGATAATCTCTTTCGCGGCTAATTCGTTGTAATTCATGATAGTTAATAAATTTTTGACGTGTTTTAATAATACAAAAAACCGGCTTGTTTATCTAGAACTCATCTTTAAAATAGACCACGCGTTCTTCCGGCCAGTTTTGCCTGCCTGCGCAGGCAAGGGCTATAAACCCGCCCATCCTTCCTTGAAGTACTGCTATCGAGTACTTCTACGTCAGGCTGAACGGTTTTTGCTCAAAACTGACTCGAAATACCATCGCGCCTATTTTAGAGATGGGTTCTAGTAAAAACAAAATATCCGATTTGTCATTTTTTATGAAATATCAACTATCCGGACGATCGTCTAGACAGTTGATATTTCCAACCGCGGCCTTTGGCGAAAGTTGATACGTTCGACATGTTAAAGATTGAGACGATCGTCGCAATCTTTAACATAAAACAAAGCCTGCCCCGCTCTTTCCCCGGAATATAAACCAGGTGGGTAGATTCAACTTCGTCCCACGGGCTGAAGCGCTGTTATCTTCCCTTGAGCTAAATATTTGATCCGGAAATTTGGGGCAGGCTAGTGTATTATACCACCGTAAGATTAAATATTTAGGAAGCCCTATTTTGTGGAGGTTTTTAGCCTTATCCACACATTGTGCGTCACCAGCTAAAGACCCTTAAAGAAGTTTAGCACAGCTCTTTCTATCAAGGCTGAAGGATTAGTTTCCTGAAGGCTGGGAGTGTAAACGTTAACCGATGTCGAGGTTGAGGCCTCGTTATAGCACCCGGTGTCGACAACGTCGTAGTTTCTGCAGGTTAGGTTATAGACCGTACTCTTCTGCGGATACAGGTTTCCCGCGCTTGTGGATGACAGATAACGGGTTCCGGCCATCCACCCGGAAGTATCCCCCGTACCTCCCGATGGGTAGCAGTAAAGCTGAGTAGGGATAGAGGCGTCCTGGTTCAAGATATTAGAAATCCAGGAAAGTACGGTTGATTTGTTAAGAAGGATGTTCTGCGGATTCGAGATGAAACTTCCTATTGTCGGCTTACTCACGTAATGAACGGTTGTAAAGTTCGCCGCCGGTTCGCCGTTAATCTTTTGGGTGTCCGTATACGCCTCTGTAGAAGTTGAGCCATCCGCATTAGTAATTATTTTCGTGTAAGTCTTACTGCACGTGTAAGAAGGCCTCTCGCAAGAAATGCTGAAGTTAGTAGTTTTATCGATGCTTACCGGGGTTATTCCCGATGACGGGGCCGTTGTCGGTCCCCCAGCGAAACTGGAACTGCAGGTTCCGCTATCCGTGCCGTTAAAAGAATATCCGACAGGGCAGGAGTGAGTAACGCGCACGTTCCAGTAAAGATTAGTCGTATTGGTAACTCCGTTTCTTGGCAGGCAGACGTTAGCTGGGTTGATAGTTATGGAGATGTCTTTAGACGTAACAACGGTCGTTGATCCGGATCCTCCTGGATTTGACCCTGGTCCCGGCCCCTGTTTCTTATTTCCCGGACCGCATATGTTAGAAGTCGAGCAAGAAGCGTCATTGTAGCACGTTCCGTTCGCGTAAACGCAGGCGGCCAGATTTTTATACCCTCCCGAAACGCACGAAGAGCCACTGCAGTAATAGAATTTAGACAGCGGAGTGGTACTCGAAGCCGTGGATGTTGATGTCGGCGGCTGAGCAACGGCATAATTGGCCGTGATGGTTCTACTCGGCAAACTACTGTCTAAAGTTATTGACGCGTCGGCTGATGTTATGGTCTGCGGAGTATCGGAAAAAGACCAGTAGTTGAAGTTGTATTCCTGTCCATTCGCGCTGAAAATCTGCGGAGCGGAAACGGAAAGATTGCCGTAATACTCTCCGGTTGTATTGGCGGTAAACGGAGTTCGTCCACTACCTATCCGAGTTGTTACTGGAACATTGTTTAGCGATACGCCATTGGTAAGATCAAGAGCATTAATATGCAGAGTGTTATATGTCGATCCAGTAGGTGTGCTTGAAACGGTAGACGTGGGCAGTACTACGTTTAGTGTCGCGGCGTCGCGGATCGTCTGGTTGCCGGTTGTAAACTGACAGGAAACAGGATAGGTATGCGTTCCTGGGGTAGTGTATACAACTTTAGTATTCTGGCTATCTCCCCATGTAATTATATTAGTTCCCCAATCTGCGCACTCTACAATTTTTGGAACCCACGGAAGAAAGTTTTGTAAAGGAGTGCCGGTATAATAAAACCTGGTTTGTATTATCGGTTTAGGGTTAAACTCCGCTGAAGAAGAGCCTGGGTATGGAACCGTTAATTCGTGCGATCCTATCTGATCACGATTAAATGAGGCGGTAACGCTTATCTTCCATCCGTTGCATTCTGAGTTCGAGGTACAATTAAAAGGGTAGACCGTACTTATATCAACACTATTATTGGCAACCTTCCCGCTCTGATCCTTGCAGACAACGGTATACGTAATGTCTCCGTTAACCGTAACCGTTTTGCTTCCGGATATGTCGGCTTTAGAGAAGCCGAAGGGAATATGTGCCGCGCTCCAGGTCCATAATGATCCGCTTCCGGGACCCTTACAGCCCACTAACGGACTGTTAGTACTTGGGTTCGGAATCGCGTTCCACGTTATCGTGGATTGGCTTCCAGAATCAACCGTTCCCGGATTAGCGCTAATAATAACTTGAGGCCCGGGCGGCGCCTCGAGATACGTGGTCGCGAACGATTTCGGTACTGCGAAAAGCGCC
>JACWAO010000064.1 GCA_014874305.1 Candidatus Colwelliibacteriota bacterium
GGCAAGAAGCGTCCCATTAGCAGAGTAAAGTTTCACGGGGAAAACCGCCTCGAAAAACCAGTTGCTTTTCGCTTCGCCCTTAATCGCAAGAGGAGATGAGACCTGAGCGCCCGCCTGCGGAGAGTCAAGCTTTATCGAACTGTCCGTCGAGCAGGCGGCGAAATCGCACGAGGGCGGAACACGATGAACGTATGATCCGTCCGGACAGGATTGGACATCCTGAGCGCAGTACACGGCTTCCGGAACAGCGGGGGCGCCTGAGGGATTAAGGGTCCAGACAGCGTAATTAAGGTACGCGGCGAAAGCGACCCAGAGAATGTACGGAATAAGGAGATACGCCGCCGGCTTGGAGATTTTGTAAAACAGGATGATTGTTGCGATTATCGAGAGCCATAAAATTATTATCTCGATTAAAGAGAAAAGAGGTTCGTGCAAACCAAAAAATATTGCCGACCAGCCGGCGTTTAGCACCAGCTGGCCGATAAAAACCCCGAGGGCGATTTTTACGGCCCGATGTTTCAGTCCCTTGCGCCAAATGAGGAAGGCCGCTACGCCCATTACCACGTAAAGAAGCGTCCAAACCGGACCGAACAACCAGTTGGGAGGAGTAAGGGAGGATTTTATAAGATCCGCGTACCAGTTCGGTATGGCGGAAACCGTAAAGATGATTCCGACTACTCCGGCAGATTCGGAAATAGCGATAGCGAGTATTAGCTTTAACCAGTTTTTAAGATTCACAAGTTTTAGTCTTTGTAATAAGGCGGCTTTTTAGGTTAGTTTGTTTTTACGATTCGTCTAATATTATCCTCTTTTTAAATACTCCGCGTTCTCTAGCTTTATTTTTTCTTATCGTCAGGAGCTTCCTTTTATTAAACTTCTTATACTTACAAGCCGCGTCGGTTATTTCCACAAGGTCGGCCATCTCTTCGATACTTTCGCTCTCGCAAAACTCTTTCACCTCCTCGTTCAGTTTATTCTTGAGCTTTTCCCAATACTCCTTTTCTTTGGCGACGTGAAAAATCGGGGTTCCGCCCTTCTTTTTGATGTATTGCGGAATCTTATCCCTGACCAGCTTGTTGTATTTCATTTCTATTTGACAACTAGGGTTGAAGCGATGCTGTCGGCGAGGTTGTTTGCGGAGAACAATTTTTGCTCGTTCTGGCACGCAGCCCTTTGAGTTTTATTGTATGTCCCACAGTCGGCGAAGCGCAAGGCAAAGGCGACGGTAGCAGTATTACTTCCTTCCGGGAAGGCGTAAACGTACCTGTCATAAACGCTTCCAGCCATCGTCTGCACGGCCTCCGCCTTACAGTAACTCCGTCCGTTCACCGACACCTTTTCCGTTCCGCCCGTCGTGGACGTAACAGAGCCGGTCTTGGCGCACGCGAACGGCTGATCTACAACCTCCGCCTTGGGCGGCCAGATAGCGGTAGAAACGTATGTTTGGTTCAGAGAGGTCGGATACTCGAAGGATATTCCGCTCGTGGACTCGGTCATCGTCTCCCATCCCGGCTTGCCCGCTACGGCGCTTATTATGTTGCCTGTTTGTCCAGCAGGGCTTCCTGCTGGATGGTTATTGTTTTTATAAGCGGCATAAACCGCGATAATAGCCGCGAGAACAACCACTCCGGCTATAACGGATAGTAGTTTTTTTGACATTTGATTTATTTAATTTTTTAAAAACAACCGTGCCGCGCGCCCGCTTAAAGCTTGCTGACCTTGGCGGCCAGTATGAAATCGTTTTCCGAGAGTCCTTTTATCGCGTGTGTCGAAAGATCGAGTTTTACCTTGTTCCAGAAAATATGAATATCAGGGTGGTGTCCTTCCTCCTCAGCTATACCAGCAACCTTATTTACGAAACCAATCGCTTCTTTAAAGTCCTCGAACTCGAAGGTCTGGCTTATCTGTTTTCCGTCCTCGGAAAGAGTCCATCCAGGGGTTTCTGTCATGTACTTTTCCGCGGTTGCCTTATCTAGCGGAGGAACGCCGCCTTCGCAAGCCACGCATTTTTTCTCACTAAAGTTATAAATCATTGTTCAAATCAAGCGTTAAACGATACGCGCGGGTTTTCGACCCTGTCTTCATTTTACCCGTTATCGCGTTTGGAATAAAGCGGGCCAAATTACCCGCGTCCAAGATACTTTTTCTTAAGTTCCAGGAACTTATCCTCTTTTATAGAGCGCCTTATCTCCTCCATTAAATTAAGTATGTAAAAAAGGTTGTGTTCCACAAGGAGCATGACTCCGTAAATCTCCCACTCCCTTATAAGATGGGAAACGTAAGCCCGCGAGTAGTCGCGGCATACTCGGCACCGGCAGTTTTTGTCTATCGGATTTTTGTCGTTTACGTATCTTCCGGATTTGAGATTTATCCTGCCTCCCCGGATAAAAGCGGTACCATGCCTGGCAAGCCGCGTGGGATTAACGCAGTCAAACGTGTCTATTCCCCTCTCGACGCCGTTAAAAATATCATCCACGTCCCCTATCCCCAGGAGATGCTTCGGCTTTCCCTCCGGCAGTATCGGCAGAGTCCAGTCTAAAATCTTGTGCATGTCTTTTTTGGATTGGCCAAGCGGCCCGCCAATGCCGAACCCGAAAAACGGAAGAGACGAAATAAACTCGACCGCTCTTTCTCTTAAGTCCTTAAACTCCCCTCCCTGTATTATTCCCATGAGCGCCTGCTTCGTCTTCGGCCCCTTCTCGAACTCATTGAAACTTCTTACCGCCCAGCGATGGGTGCGTTCCACAGATTTTTTCGTATACTCGTAATCGGAAAGCGGTGAGGTGCACTCGTCGAAAGCGAAGATAATATCCGCGCCCAGCTGTTTCTGCGTTTTTATCGATGTCTCCGCGTCCAGGAAAAGTTTTTTGCCGTTTTTATAGTACTTAAACTCCGCGCCCTCCTCGGTTATTTTCACCAGGTTTTTCTTTATAAAGGCCGGATTATCTTTCGGGTGCTGGCCGGGCTTGTTTTCCCCGGGGAACATATTGGAAATCTTGCCGACTCCGTGCTCCAAGCCGAACCCCAAACTAAAAACCTGGAATCCTCCGCTGTCGGTCATTAGGGGGTAATCAATGTTTAAAAACTTATGGAGTCCGCCGAATTTTTTGACTATTTTATAATCCCCTTCGACATAAAAGTGGAAGGTGTTGATCATAAAAATCTCACTCCCGAACTTGCGCGCCTCCTCGAAACTAATCCCCCGCAAGGCGCCCTTGGTCGCCACCGGCACGAAAGCCGGAGTATAAACCACCCCGTGCGGAGTCTTTAAAACCCCCACCCTTGCCCTCGTTCTTTTGTCTTTCTTTAGAATACGAAACTCGAACATCTGTTTTCCGTCACAAATTATTCGGACTGCGACGCCTATTGTACCACAAAGCTACAGCGCTGTTTTGTCATCTGAGCAAAGGAGGCGTTTTCTCTTTTTTCTGTCATCCTGAACGTTAGTGAAGGATCTATCGCGGCACGATATGCGGTTCATGATTCACGAGGTTGACCGCGCGACGCAGGGGGTATAGTTTATACCTAACGAGATTAGAGGACCTGTATAAAGGAGGGCCTCGCCGATGGAAGTCTCGATGTACTTTGAAATCCCTTCCGGCGATATGTGGGTTCTCGAAAGGATCATACGAGCCATTCCCCCGACCATGGACCAGGTTCACGGCAGGATAGACTCTCCTGACAATTCCATAGCCCTCGGCATAGCAGAGCCGCATACCGGCTTGAGCATTGTTGCCAGCGTGGAGAAAACTACGGTTGGTATAGTTGGCACAATGATAGAAAGTTCCAACAAGACAACCAGGGTATTCCACGCTCCAGACTTCGAGGCCTTGTTAGTAAGGGGAATGCTTCCGGGATTCGTTTCCTTCATGGTAGGAGGCGGCCACCCCCGCGTTTCTAACTTGGTGAGAAAGATAACCGCCAAGTGGGTCATCGACAAGGGGTATCGCGGCAGTGTTGTCTTCACGGACAAAGGCGGAACCGTGATATGCGATATAAGGATGAAAAGGTGGGTCGCGAAGGACTCCTCCACCCCAGAAGAGGTTGGAGATCAGCCGCCGCGGATAAGGATCGGCGGGAACACAAAAACAATCAGGCCGATAATAAGCGCTTGCAAGGCGATGCGCCTGCGCGAGTATCTGCCGACGCATAGCAGTCCCGCATGAACCAGAACGGAAGAAATCTTGCTCCTTAGGCGACATCCCCGCGATGTCGCCTTTATTTTACCTGTAGGCAAAAACTTATCGAAGTTCAACTTTGATAGTTGTATTAAATCGAATCCAAGTTGTATTAAAATTGCGTTCAACTAAACAAAAGTTACTCCGCTCTTCTTTAATTCCTTCCGCATAACCTCGTAGTCTGGGATAATTCCAGAAACTAAATTCCAAAATCTTTTGGAATGATTAAATTCTTGCAGGTGGCATAGTTCGTGGATAATAATATAATCCTGTATTTCTTCTGGAAGAAATAGAATTTTGTAATTAAAATTCAAATTGGCCTTCCGAGAACAACTACCCCAACAAGTCTTTTGGTTTTTAATGGTTAGTTTGTTGAATTTATACCCGTGTTTATCCGCAAGGCTTCTGGCTTTAGTTTCCACAAGCACGCGCGCACGTTCTTTATATTTCAAATAATCATCGTAACTATATCGAGCAACAGGCTTATCTTCGAATTGTTTAAAGAAGGCGATTTTAGAAAATAGCCATTCGGTTTTTTCTTTAATAAATCGCTCCATAATTGTCTCCTGGAGATTGAATGGCGTCGTAACTACGACAGACCCATCACAATATACCGCTAGGCGCATTCTTTTTGCTCTCTTGCTCCTGCGAAGTGTATAGATAACCTTTCTGTTTTGCAGCGTGATCTGCCTTTTCATAATCAGAATTTCTTAGTGATGATGTCGACCAGTCTGTTTAAGAATTTAGGAAAATCTTTTACCTTAAATCGATCTTTATAGTCTTTCAGTATGAGTTCCTGCAGGGTTTGTTTGGTGTCTTTGGTAAAGACATCGCGTTTCGAGGATTCCTGCCATCCCGCGTCAAGATCATCTTCAATGCGAATTCGTAATTCCTTTACAAATTCTTTAATAGCATCGTCTTTCCCGACCTCGATGAATTCCTCTTAACTTATCGAAGTTCAACTTCGATAAGTTGTACAACTTCGATAAGTTGTATGAAACATTGTTACTTTCAGTAATAAGCATTATTTACGACTTAATTAAGTCTAAAATTTTTTCGATGTGACTATAGTGGATACCTCTAAAAATACCAGCGACACCAACTTCTTCCATAGGAGAATTAGACACTACTGCTAACACTTTCGATGGATCAGATTTAAGAACGATGGGGGCGCCAGAATATCCACCCGCAATAGACCCAGAAATTTGTATAAACTTTGAACCCTCGCCTGCAAAAACATCAGTCCCAATTACTCCTTCAGAATATGTTGGGGTATGTTTTTCATTTAATAACAAATTGCCAAAAGGAAACCCTGCATAGGCAACTTTTTCTCCGACTCTCAAAGGCGTATTTATAAGTTCAAATCCTTGATTGCTCTGCTCCTTGAGAAACTCATCACTCCCTTCAACGTGAAGAATGGCTAAATCGTGCATATAGTCCAATACGCTAATTACTGCCTTCAAATAATCAGCGCCATTTCCTCCAACCACCAACATCCCAGATAACTCGATAGGGGTTTGCGCTATATCCGCAACTACATGCGCGCACGTAATAAAGGCTTCTGAGTGTTTCAACCAAAATCCAGTACCACGAACTTTTAGCTGCGGGGGGATAAATGCTTTTACCTCTGGATTAAATTCTGGTTTAAGTGTCCCCACTGCACGAACGGCAGTGCAAACGAATGGTTTTCTTAATTCATGTGCTATTTTCTCCATGTTATATTTAAACCCTATCTCCCCGATTTAGTGCGGTTATCTTGCTTGCACAACATCTGGCA
>JACWAO010000065.1 GCA_014874305.1 Candidatus Colwelliibacteriota bacterium
CCAGCGCGAAAAGGGAGAGTTAAGAAGCGAGATAGCTTATATCATGAGCGCGCTGTCGGAGCCAACGCCCAAAGACACAGTGCTTGATCCCTTTGCCGGCCACGGGGCCATTCCTCTTGAGCGGGCGCGCGGCTTTCCCTTCCGAAAGATTATCGCGGTAGAAAAAGATAGGCGCCTTGTTTTAAATCTGAAGAAAGAGATGGGCCGTGATAAGAAAAAGATCGACGCGGAGCAGGGAGACGCCTTTAATTTAAAGATAAAAAGCGGCGCGGTAGACAAGATAATTACCGATCCGCCCTGGGGAATATATGAAGAAACGGATATTCCGCTCGACGAGTTCTATAAAAAGATGCTCTCCGAGTTTTTGCGCGTATTAAAACCCGGCGGAATCCTGATTTTATTAATCGGTCAGATAAACATGTTCGAGAAGGCGGTTGTAGAATCAGGTTCACTCCAAATAGACAAGAGGTACCCTATTCTTGTTTCCGGAAGAAAGGCTACAATATATAAAGCTAGAAAATCGCGAAATGAAAAAGATTGACACATTGTCCAAAAAAACAAACAAGGTCGAAATAAATTTAATCCGACAAACAATATGACTAAAGATTGGATTTACTGGGTCGTCTCCGAGGTTGCCTTCTACGCCCTGCTTTACTACATTCAAGTTCTACTTAACGTTGGTGCTAATCTGTGGATTAGCTCGCTTATCCTGTGGATTCTGGCGAACATCTCTATTGTTGCCTGCCCGGTAGTGAGAAAGTGCTATAAATAGTAGCCGCCTAGCATTAATAAATCCGCCCGTTAAAACAAAGGGCGGATTTATTTTGTTGTAAAAACGTTTTCTAAAGCGGCGCGCATTGCCTGGAAAACGCGATCCTGGCTCAAGGCATCTTCGTCGAAGCCGGGCTTTTGCGCTATCACTTCTTCTATAATGCGTCCGGAGTTTCCATAAATTTCCGCCAAACTGCCCTTGCCGACTCGATCCGCGTATCTGGCAAATTGTTCGATCTGCATCCTGGCCTCGTGCAGAAGCAGGTTTTGTATCGGGTGCGCGTCCAATCCGCTATTGTCGCCGCTTAACATCAAGTCCCTGAGCTCGGCTACGGTTTTCAACTCGGAACCCAGTATGATTAATGGAACGTTTTTTAACTCGCCTCTGAAGTTAAGATAATCGGAGGAAAAATATTTTACTCTGGCCAACTCTCCTCTTGTAATCCTCTCCTGTATCCGGCGCAATTTCCTTTCCTGCACCTCCTGATTCGTGCTAAAGGTGTCGTCTATCCCTAGCGTAAGATAAGAAGCTTTTTTGGATTGTTCCGGATCATTTCGGAACTCGAGTATCGTATCCACCCCGTTCACTATATCGTCGTAACGCGAAGCGCGCTTGGTAAACGCGTTCGGACCAAAATAGTCGCTCAGCTCGACGCGTTGGTTAACTATCCACTCGAAAATAGTCGAATAATCTTTTAGGCGTTTTGATTGAGGAGTTTCCGCTCTTTTAAAATCTCCCTCCGCCGCTTCAACTCTGGCCAAATCCCTCTGCACATTATCCTCCCCGTAGAGATCGGTGAAATCCTTTTCTTTAACCGCGTCTCTGTCTAAAGCTTCAACGGCTTTCTCATAAGCCTCCTTGTCTTTTGCTTCCTCATCCGCCTCTCGTTCTACCGAGGAAAAAGACGGCTCACCCCCGAATGATCTTCTCATGCGTCTATTGTAAGTCATCTTTTCCGCTCTGGGAATTAACCTGCCGACCTTTTCTTTTTATAAGCGAGCAAGATGAGGCCGTCTGCGTATTATAATAAGATCCTTCGCTTCTCTCAGGATGATATTGCTTCGGCGGACTAAATCGAAAGACTTTATCCTGAGCCGCGGTCGCCTCCGCTAAAGCTACGGTCAATCCTTCGCCCCTCCTTCGCCAAAGGGATTCGGACGGGCGTAGCAGAGGCTTCGGCGTGGCGAGGCGTACCGATGTCGAAGGATTGTTTTCATGAGGCTTTTCTGTTAAGTTGGAGGACGATGCCCGAAACTCCCTCTAAAAACTTAATACCGCGCCCTCCTATCGTTGTAGTAATGGGGCATGTCGACCACGGCAAGACCAGTCTTTTGGATTATATTAGAAAAACGAACGTTGTTTCCAAAGAAGCGGGCGGCATAACCCAGTCGATCGGCGCTTATGAGATTAACCATGCTTTAACAGGCGCGGGGCATGTGCGGAAGATTACATTTATAGACACCCCGGGACACGAGGCTTTTAAGGCTATGCGCTCGAGAGGAGCTACCGTTGCCGATATAGCGATACTTGTGGTTGCTGGAGATGAAGGCGTGAAGCCGCAAACTATTGAGGCGATTAACACTCTTAAAGAGGTAGGGACTCCGTACATCGTTGCTATTACAAAAATAGATCGGCCGAACGCGAATATTGAAAAAGTTAAGTCGGAGCTTTTATCTAACGGAGTTCTGCTCGAGGGATTAGGTGGAGACGTAAGCTGGCAGGGAGTTTCCGCGGTTACCGGCGAGGGAGTGGGCGAGCTTATAGACCTCATTTTGCTTTTGGGAGACGTGCTGGATTTGAAATATAATCCCGATTCCGTCGCCGAGGGAGTTGTTATTGAAGCCACTAAAGACAGCCGCCGCGGAGTTGTGGCGAGCCTTGTGTTGAGGAATGGCGCATTAAGAACGGGGGAGTATATAGCTACCGAGAGCACGTACGGGAAGATCAAGCTTCTCGAGGATTTTAAGGGAGAGCGCATAAGCGAACTTTATCCGTCAGCGCCGGCAAGAGTAATAGGATTCGAGGACCTGCCCGCCGTCGGGGAGAAGTTCCAGGCGGGAGACGTCGACCTGGCTGAAATAAAACTTGTTCCTATCGGTAATGTCTCTATCGAAACAGATAAAACAAAGGCTCCCTTGCCCGAAATTCAGGAGGATAAGGAGAGTATTAAAATAATAACGAAAGCCGATACCTCGGGATCGCTCGAGGCCCTAAACCATGTAATAAGGGAGATAGAGAAAGTACGTATTATAGGAAGCGGGGTTGGGGATATAACGGACGGAGACGTTGATCAGGCGATAAGCATGGGTAGCGCGATCGCCGGCTTCAGAGTTAAAACAGTCGGGTCGGCCGCGTCCCGCGCCGAAACCAGGCACATCATCATTTTTTCATCTAATATTATATACAGGATCGTAGAGGAGATAGAAAAACACCTCAAACAAATTAAGGGAGAAACCGTTGTCGGAGAACTCGAAGTTTTAAAAGTTTTCTCTACTGAGGGAAAGCGCGTGGTATTCGGAGGAAAGGTTGTGTCGGGAAGTATAAAAATTGGTTCGGAAACAAAAATCGAGCGCCGAGGAACCATAATCTCATCCGCCAGAATAATCAACATGCAAGAGAATCGTAAGGATGTCGTCGAGGTTGCCGAAGGCAAGGAGTGCGGATTGCTCGCGGAGACGGACGCGAAGATACTGCCCGGGGACAGGCTTAAGGTGTTCGGAGAATAAATTTATGAGAACTTTTCGCTCGGAAAGAGTCGCCAGCCTGATTCACAAAGAGATGGGTAATTTTCTTCTGCGCGAAATAACGCCTCCCGAAGGGACGATGATCACGATAAGCGGAGTGGAGGTATCCGGGGATCTGTCGTCGGCCGAGATCGGGATAAGCGTTTTACCGGAATCGGAAAGGGAAGAAGTTTTTAATATGTTGAAAAAAGAACAGGGGCGCCTCCAATTCCTGCTTAATAGAAAGATTAACATAAAGCCGATGCCCAGAATCAACTTTGTTTTGGACGAGGGATCGGAGAAAGCCGCCAGGATTGAAAAAATACTCCTCGACGAGGATAATAAATAAGCCGCCGGCCTGGTAGCCAAGTGGTAAGGCAAGGGTCTGCAAAACCCTTATACGTGGGTTCGATTCCCGCCCAGGCCTCAATGAAAATTATCCCGGCGATAAATTGCGAAAATTTCGATTGCGTTTCGGAAAGGATTTTAAAAGCCGCGGAGTTCTCCGATTGGGCTCAAATAGATGTCTCCGATGGGGCTTATTCCAAAGCGGTAACGTGGAACAACCCGGCCGAGCTGTTTTCTTTCATGAAAGAAAACAATCTCCATATTAATATAGAAGCCCACCTTATGGTCGAAGATGTTTTAGGAGAATCCTTGCGCTGGCTTCAAGAAGGGGCGAAAAGAATCGTCGTCCAGGCTGAGGTTGAGTTTGATGTTCCGATGTTGCTAGGCGCCGCGAAGGAATATAACGCTGAGGCGATGCTCTCGTTTTCTCCGGAGACTGAGATTAACGACAAGATTAATATAGTCTCAGCGTTCAAGGAGTTTCAGGCGCTCTCCGTTGCGCCTGGTTTCGCCGGTCAGGAGTTCGACGGTCAATCGCTTAACAAAATAAAATCTTTACGCGAACTTTCCCCAAGTGCTATTATAGAAGTTGACGGAGGCGTAAACGAAGAAACCGCGAAGTTAATTAAAAAAGCCGGAGCCGATGTAATTGTTTCCGCAAGCTATATCTTCGGCAGTGATAATCCGGAGGAAGCATTCAGACGTTTAAAAGAAATATAAAATGGAACCATTAACGGACGAAAAAGTTAAGTTATTGGAGGAAACCGCCAACAAGATACGAGAGTCCATAATCGAGATGCTCGAGGAGGCGGGAAGCGGCCACTCCGCTGGACCGCTAGGCATGGCCGACGTCTTCACCGCTTTTTACTTTCATATATTAAAGCACGATCCGAAGAACCCCGACTGGCCGGATAGAGACAGGCTAGTCCTTTCTAACGGCCACATCTGTCCGGTGCAGTACGCGGCCTTAGCTTATGCCGGATACTTCTCCGTGGAAGAGCTGAAAACCCTGCGCAAAATAAACTCCCGTTTACAAGGTCATCCGCACCGCGGGTCTCTACCGGGACTCGAAACCACATCCGGACCGTTGGGTTCGGGTCTGTCCCAGGCGATAGGCATGGCCCTAGCGGCGAAACTGGATAAAAAGAAGTACCGCGTTTACGCCTTCCTCTCGGACGGGGAACATGATGAGGGAAACCTGTGGGAGGCGGTAATGTTCGCCGGAAAAAATAAGATAAGCAACCTGACCGCGCTTATCGACAGGAACAACATACAGATAGACGGCTTTACAAACGACGTTATGCCGCTCGAGCCACTGAAGGAGAAGTACGAATCTTTCGGCTGGCATGTT
This sequence comes from Candidatus Colwelliibacteriota bacterium, assembly GCA_014874305.1. GTDB lineage: Bacteria > Patescibacteriota > Minisyncoccia > UBA6257 > Colwellbacteraceae > JACWAO01. The sequence continues at coordinate 5,195 of JACWAO010000065.1, forward strand.
TTGGAGATTAACGGACACAGCTTTGAACAGATAGTCGACGCGGTTAACGAAGCTAAAGTTATCCACGAGAAACCCGCGGTTATAATCGCGCACACTATCCCGGGGAGGGGAGTGAGCTTTATGGAGAATGATTACCTCTGGCACGGCAAGCCGCCAACGAAAGAGGAGGCGATTAAAGCCTTGAAAGAGCTTCGCACTCTGGGAGGAAAAATAACATCCGAGCACGAATAATATGCTTAACAAAAATATGAACTTATCCCCGAACGTCGGGGCGGAAAAAGTCGAGGAGCTCCCGATTAGAAACGGGTACGGAGAAGGACTTTTGATTGCCGGAGAAAAAGATCCGAATGTAGTCGTCCTGTGCGCTGATCTTACCGAGTCCACCCGCTCCGAGGCTTTTTCCAAGAAATATCCGGAAAGATTTTTCGAGCTTGGAGTCGCGGAACAGAATATGGCAACCATAGCCGCCGGCCTTGGCATATCCGGCAAGGTGCCGTTCATTTCTTCTTACGCGACATTCTCTCCGGGAAGAAGCTGGGAGCAGATACGTACGACAATTTCCTATAACAACTCCAACGTGAAAATTGCCGGCCATCATGCTGGAATAGTTACCGGTCCGGATGGCGCGACTCACCAGGCGATAGAGGATATTGCCACAATGCGGGTTATGGCAAATATGAAAGTAATAGTTCCATGCGACGCGATAGAGGCGCGAAAGGCAACCATAGCCGCCGCGGAGATAAAAGGGCCGGTGTATCTTAGGTTTGCTAGAGAAAAATCTCCGGTTGTTACTACCGACGAGACGCCGTTCGAGGTCGGGAAGGCCGAGGTGTTTTATCAGACAACAAAACCGCAAGCCGCGATAATAGCTTGCGGCCTTCTTGTTTATAACGCCCTCGCGGCCGCGAGAGAGTTGGAAAAAGAGGGGATAAACGTTTTAGTAATCAACAACCACACCATTAAGCCGATTGATGAGAAAAAAATTACGGAGGTCGCCAAAAAATGCGGGGCGGTAGTGACTGTCGAAGAGCATCAGATTTACGGGGGATTGGGCGGTGCGGTAGCCGAAGTGTTGGCTAAAAACCATCCGACACCTATGGAGTTTATTGGAATGCGCGGTATATTTGGAGAATCCGGAAGCGCGAAAGAACTTATCGAAAAATATGGAATGGGAGTTAAAGATATTAAAGAGGCGGTTAAGAAGGTTATAAAGAGAAAACCATCCGCGGATTAACCGAGATTTTTATCTACTAAACACCGCTTCCCGATCGGGAAGCGGTGTTTAGTAATACCCTTTGGTTTGATATAATTTCCGTAACCACGCGAACCGCGTATCGC
>JACWAO010000066.1 GCA_014874305.1 Candidatus Colwelliibacteriota bacterium
GAGTTCTATGAGGGTGAAGGAGGAGACTGGTTCTTCTATCTGATATCTACTCCCGAGGCTCGAGAAGAACTCGCAGATACGAGAGAGAGAGAGAGAGAGAGAGAGAGAGACGACGGACGGGGGGGGCGGGGATGAACCTTCATTCTCTATATGCGGCATAGTTAAGATTATATATACAAATACGGGGTAGGTAAACTTTCGTGTTGGTTTTTCTTTCGGCCGCTTGAGGCTGGAAAGGATGATCGACACGAGTGTTTACTTAACCTAACTCTTGTGGATTACTAAACACTTACGCCCGATCGGACGAGGTGTTTAGCGCATAGTTAGATTGTATATAATTTCCTACAGGCCGAAAATGCGCACGGCATTCTCTACGGTTAATCTACTTACCTCCTCTTCCAACAAATTCCTTATCTCGGCAATTCTTTTCGCCGCTTCTTTTACATAAACCGGTTCGTTGCGCTTTCCGCGATACGCGACTGGAGAAACATAGGGGGCGTCCGTTTCAAGAAGAATCCTATCTATTGGAAGACTGCTGACAACCTCGTCATAATCGCGGGTTATCGTTACCACTCCGCCGAAGGAAAAATAAAATCCCATTGCCAGCAGTTTTTCCGCTTCTTCTTTCGTTCCAGTGAAAAAATGGGCGATTCCTGTTTTTTCGGAACGGAGATATTTTTTATTTTCCTCGAGTATCGCGATTAAATCTCCGAAGGCGTCCCGGCAGTGTATCATTAAGGGCTTATTAACCTCCGCGGCAAGCTGAATCTGTTTTATAAATTCTTCTTTTTGTCTTTGCTTGGCTTCGTCTTCGTTCTCCGGCAGGTGAAAGTAATCCAACCCGCACTCTCCTATCGCCACCACCTTTTTATGCTCGGCAAGTTTCTTATACTCCTCGGTTACGCTTTCGCTCCGGCTTTTAAATCCCTTTCCTCCCCCGAGTTCCTTCTCGTCATGGAAAGACTCGTGAGTGTGTATGGGATGAAGTCCGACAGCCGCGTAAAATCCCTCATGCTCCTCGGCAAGTTTAACTGCGGACAACGATGTGTCCATCTGGGTTCCCACGTTAACAACCCAGACTCCGGCGTCGATTGTTCTTCTAACGACCTCCTCGCGATCCTTGTCGTAAGCGCTGAATTGCAGGTGGGTATGCGCGTCAAACAGTTCCGGCTTACTCATTGATTTTCGGAAAAATAGGAGAAAGTTTTTTGACTCTTATGACTCCGCTCTCGCTATGTTTTATCGCCGCTTTAACTTTTAGAGCGGCCCGCGGGATAATTAAAGCCGCCAGCTCCGATGTTTTTTCCAAAAGCGCGATGAGATTAAGGATTATCTTTAAGAAACGCGGGTCGTCCTCCTTAAGCTCCCAGGGCCTGGAACTATTAAGATAAACATCGCCTTCTTTAACGAGATCCCAGATACACCGAGTCGCCTCGTGAAGCTTAAACCGCTCCGCGTAATAGGCGATATTCTTTTCGGTCTCGACTATCTTCTGAGTCAGAACCTGGTCGAGTTCGAACTCTTTAATACTTATCTTGTCCAACCTCGCGGCCAGGGTCGTGACTCTCGAGGCGAAGTTGCCGAACCCGTTCGCCAAGTCGCCATTATACCTGTCCTCAAGTTTCCCGTATCCGAAATCGCCGTCCTCATCCGAAGGAATTTCCCTTAAGAAATAATAACGCACCGCGTCCGATCCGTACTTTTCCGCCAGCTCGTAGGGGTCGACGACGTTGCCCAAGGACTTTGACATTTTTTCTCCTTCCACGTTTATAAAGCCGTGGACAAAAATCTTTTTCGGCAGGTGAAGACCAGCCGACAAAAGCATTGCCGGCCAGATAAGCGCGTGGAAACGGATTATGTCTTTCCCGACAAGATGAACGTCGGCCGGCCACCATTTCCTGAACTCGATCTCGTCTTGTCCGTAACCTATGGCCGAGATGTAGTTGGATAAGGCGTCGCACCAGACGTACATCGTCTGCGTGGAGTCTCCGGGAACCGGAATCCCCCAGCCCACTTTATCTTTCGGCCGCGAAAAACTTACATCCTCGAGTCCGCTTTTTATAAGCGCCAGCATCTCGTTCCGCCGGCTTTCCGGATAAATTTGAAGCTCGCCGGATTTTAAGAGCGCCTGGAGTTCCGAGGAGTATCTCGAGAGGCGGAAAAACCAGTTTCTCTCCTCAACCTCCTCCGGCGCTCGCTTGTGTATCGGGCAAAGGCCGTCCACCAGGTCCTTTTCTTTTATAAACGCCTCGCAACCGGCGCAGTACATCCCCTTGTAATTATGCGGATACAAGTCGCCTTTCGCCTCAAGTTTTTTCCAGAGAGCTATCGCTCCAGGGATGTGCCTTTTTTTATCGGATGTCCGGATAAAATCGTCGAAGGACAGGTCTAAAACCTTTTTTAATCCCTTAAACTTCCTGGAAAGAGAGTCGACGAAAGCCTGGGGGGTTTTGTTTTGAGAGGCGGCCGAGCGCGCTATTTTGAGTCCGTGCTCGTCGGTTCCGGTAAGGAATAAAACGTTCTGTCCCCCGCTTCTCTGTAGCCGCGCCAAAAAATCCGCTTGAATCAGCTCTAAAGCATAGCCGATGTGCGGAGCGGCGTTGGTATAAGCGATGGATGTCGTAATATAAAACTTATTCCTCATTGTCAGTCCGGTTGATTATCCTAAAACGAAAACCTTACAGATCCCCGCTAAGGCAAATCTTCTACAACATCAATCTGGATGACTGATGACTTATCTTCTGTCTGGCTCCGGCTTCTATCACCTCACCGAAGAAAGCGGCAAGAGGAACGGCGAGGACCAGCCCGACATATCCCAGTATCTCGAATCCGGCAAGAAGAGATAGTAAAACTATTGCCGGATGAATTTCTATCGCCTTCTTCATAATGACCGGAACGAGAATATTGCTTTCAACCTGCGATACGGCCAGGAAGTAGATAAGCGTGTAAACTCCCAAAGGCAGAGAGGTGGTAAGAGCGGCTACCACGGCCAGTGAGCCGGAGAAGATAGGCCCGACTATGGGGACGAGCTCTAGCACTCCGGCCACGACGCCGAGCAAGAGGCTGTAATGAACTCCCATAAAATACAAACCCAGGAAAACCATCAGCCCCACTATGAGGCAGAGCAGAATCTGCGCTTCGGCCCAACGGCTTATTTTCCTCTTGCTCCGATGATAAAGAGCGAGGGCCTTGGTTTCGACATCAACCGGCAGGATCGAGAGTAAAAACTTTTCCGCCCCTCCTTTTGAAGTCGTAAGATAAAAAGAGAGGATAATGACCGAAACGGCATAGGCGGCTCCGCCCAGGAATTTTCCAAGAAGCTGGAAGAAGGAGACGTTACCCGAGAGAAGCATGTTGACAAGGTTCTCCAGGCTCGGGGAGGAGATGTTGGGAACGCTAACGTTTACATTAACGTACTTAAGGAACTGTCCGGCTATGCTGGAGAAATGATTGAGAAAGTTACTGAACTCGAAAATAGCGAGCGGGGCTACATTATATATAAGGAAGAAGAGGGACACGAAGAGGGCTAAAAACACCATTATCGTCGACAGTATTCTTGGAATCTTCCACTTCTCCAGTCTGGTTACGAAGCCGTCCATCGCCGCCGCTATTATGAGCGCGACTATAAAAGCTATAACAGCTTCTTTCGCCAAATAAATGAAAAGAACTAACGCCAAAACAGCTAAGACCTTCCATATACTGCCCCAGCTTATGTCGATCGTCAGCTTTTCCTTTTCCATTAACTATATCTTATTCCAAAGTAAGAGTATTTTGCAATTTTTCCCTATCCTCGAAAGGCGTGATAGACGCCATGTTGAGCCGGTCGTTCCGGAAAAGCTCCTTAGCCAGGCTTGAGATTTCCGGGGCCGAGACGCTTCTTATCCTTTTTATAGTTTCTTCCGCCGTCAAAATCTGCCCGTTTACTACTTCCATTCCCCCGTAGAAGTTCGCCAGCTGGTCCGAGGTTTCTATATCCATAAGCATATTGCCTACGAAGTGCTCTTTGGACATTTCAAGCTCTTTTTCTCCAACCGGAGAGTTAGTTAATTCCCTTACAACGCCCAGAATGGCCTCCGTTACCTGCAGTATCCGCCCGTTATCTATTCCAGCCGATATGCCGAGATAGCCGTGGTCGAAATAAAGATCGCTCCCAGAGCGAACGTAGTAGGCCGCGCCCAGTTCCTCGCGCACTTTCTGGAAAAGCCTGGAGCTCATGCTCCCCCCAAGGATGTCTGACAGTATCTGAAGAGCAAACCTTCGGTTGTCGAAAGCGTCGAAAGCCCGTACGCCGATAACAAGATGCGTCTGGTCGGATTTCTTGTTTTTAAGTAAAATCCGCGGCGCGGACTGTTCCTCCAGAATTTTGACGCGCGCTGATCCCCTGCCTGCGTTGGTCCCAACAAACGCCTGCTCAACTTTTTTAATCGCATCCTCCTCGTTAATATCTCCCGCTACGACAACCACCGTTGATCCGGACAGGTACCGATCCTTGTGGTACTTGAGAAAATCCTCGCGCGAAAGCTGTTTTATTATCTCCTTCTCGCCAGCGACGTTCCATCCGGCCGGCTGGTCCCCGTAAAGGAGGGAGGTAAACAAATCCCCGACGTTGCGCATGGGGAGATCTTCGTACATATTTATCTCCTCGATGATTACCCCGCGCTCCTTGTCTATCTCTTTTTGATCGAAAGTAGAGTGGAGATATATGTCGGAAACCACGTCTAAAATCTTATCGAAGTTTTCGTTCGCGGCTTTCGCGTAGTATCCGGTACAGTCCACGCTTGTAAAGGCGTTATACGCCGCGCCTAGGCCGTCGAGCTCGGAAGCGATATCGATGCTTCTCGGTCTTTTCTCCGTACCCTTGAAGACCATGTGTTCCAAAAAATGCGAAAGGCCGTTTATGTTTTTAGTTTCAAAAGCCGAGCCGGCCTCCACGAGTACCAACACTGTGGTTGTGGGACTGCCCGGCTTAGGAACGGTTACAACCCTGAGATTATTATTTAAAGTAGTCTTCTTGTACTCCATACGGAAGCAAAATAAATGATATCACGTTAAAAAGCAAATGAA
>JACWAO010000067.1 GCA_014874305.1 Candidatus Colwelliibacteriota bacterium
CCCGCGGCAGCACTGCACCGTATATTGTCATACGGCATCCACTGTATCGTCCTTTCATCGTGAGGGTAATACCTACCCTCAGGTGGACACTATCATATGGACGAGTACAGGTTTTTGACACCCGGCACATTTTCTGATAATATGCACGCATATATATGTTATCTTCTCGTGTAAAAAAGAAAGTTATAGGCGATTCGCAGAAACACGATACCGACACCGGCTCCGCCGAGGTCCAGGTGTCTCTCGTCTCCCGTGAAATAGACGAGTTGGCTAGTCACTTGAAGCACCATCCCAAAGACGACGGTTCCCGCAGGGGGCTTTTGAAGATGGTGAGCAAACGGCGCAAACTGCTTAATTATTTGGCGGCAAATTCTCCGGTTAGTTATCAAAAAATTATCAAAAAACTGGGACTAAAGAAGTAATGTCCGAAATTGCACACGCCAATCAACGGGTCTGCGTTTTTATAGATATACAGAATCTTTACCATTCGGCAAAGAATCTGTATAGCGGACGCGTTAACTATAAGACGCTGATGGAAAACGTGGTCGGGGACCGCCGGCTTGTTCGCGCCTTGGCTTACGTGGTTCGTAGCGATCCGGCAACCGGAGAGGAGACTTTTTTCGAGGCCTTGGAGAAGGATGGCATCGAGCTGAGAGTCAAAGACATACAGGTCTTTTCGAGCGGAGCCAAGAAGGCCGACTGGGATATCGGCATGGCGGTGGACGCGATACGCATGGCGGATCTTGCCGACGTGATAGTGCTGGTTACCGGCGACGGGGATTTCGTTCCTCTGGTGGAATACCTGAAGTGGGGATTCGGCCGCACCGTCGAGGTTGCCGCCTTCGGCCGCACCGCGTCCTCGAGACTGAAAGAAGAAGCGGACAAGTTTTACGACCTCGAGGAGGTAGACGGGCTTATCTTCCGTTCCCCGCGCAGCCGCAAACCCGTGCGCGCATAAAAATTTTTGACCGGAGAGCTCGTTCCGGCGTATATTTGGTAAGTTATGGATTTACAAAGAAAACAGTTTAGTCTGGAGATCGGCGGCCGAACTTTAAAGCTCGAAGTCTCTAAGCTGGCGGAACAAGCCAACTTCTCCGTCCTGGGAAGTTACGGAAAAACCACGGTTCTCGCCACGGCCGTAATGGCGAAAAAAGACAACGATGTCGATTACCTTCCGCTTACGGTAAATTACGAGGAAAAATTTTACGCCGGCGGGCGCATCCTGGGAAGCAGATTCCTCCGCCGCGAAAACAGGCCGTCGGACGAGGCGATCCTCTCGGGCAGGCTTATAGACCGCGCATTGCGGCCTCTTTTCAATCAGAAGATAAGGCGCGAGATACAGGTTGTCATAACCGTTCTTTCTTATGACGGAGAAAACGATCCGGATTTTTTGGGATTAGTGGCCGCCTCAACCGCCCTCGCGGCGTCGGATATCCCGTGGAACGGGCCGATAGCCGGCGTGCGCCTCTTAAAACTGAAAGACAAGGATGGATTTGTTCTTAATCCGACGAACGAGGAGCTTAAGAGCGAAAACACGGAGTTTGATACGTTTGTCGCCGGAGTTAACGGAAAGATAAATATGATAGAACTCGGGGGATCGGACGCTCCGGAGAAAAACGTCGCCTCGGCGTTTAAAGAGGCCTTAGCTCCGATAGCGAAACTTATAGATTTTCAGAACGATGTAGTTAAAAGCGTCGGCGTGCCGAAGACGGAGGTGGCCGTTGTCGAGCCGGACGAGAAATTAAAAAAAGAAGTCGCGGAGTTTTTGAAAGGCAAGCTGGAGGACGCCGTTTACCCCGTAGACGCCAACGGGACAAGTGTTAAGGAAAAACAGGAGAGAGGTTTAAAGATGGAGGAACTGCGTTCCGCTCTGCTTAACAACCTCGCCTCGCTTGAGTTTGACGGAAAGAGTTTAAAGCAGGCCTCCGCGCTCTTCGACGAAGAGGTTGACGTGCTGGTACACAGAAAGCTTTTAAACGAGGGGATTCGTCCCGATGGACGCGCGTATAACGAGCTTAGAGAGCTTTACGCCGAGGTTGGCGTTCTGCCCGTAGTCCACGGCTCCGCGCTTTTTGTGCGCGGCAACACTCAGGCGCTGGCCGTTACGACGCTCGCCGCCCCGGGAGCCGAGAAGCTGGGGGAAACGCTGGATGGAGAAAAAAAGGAGAGGTTCTTCCTGCACTACAACTTTCCGCCCTTTTCTACCGGCGAGACAGGGGGATTCAGAGGGCCCGGGAGAAGAGAGATCGGGCACGGCGCGCTGGCGGAAAAAGCCGTTACCCCGCTTATTCCGAAAAAAGAGGAGTTCCCTTACGTCATCCGTGTGGTATCGGAGATATTGTCTTCGAACGGCTCCAGCTCTATGGCGACTGTCTGCGCCTCGGTTATGTCGCTTATGGAGGCCGGAGTTCCTGTTAAAAAACCTGCCGCGGGAATCGCGATGGGGCTTATGAGCGATGAAACCGGAAAATACAAGGTTTTAACCGATATACAGGGACCGGAGGATCATCACGGAGATATGGATTTCAAAGTTGCCGGAACGGAGGATGGCATAAACGCCCTTCAGATGGATGTAAAGATCTCGGGCGTTAGCGTGGAGGTTCTGGAAGAAGCGATGGCCCAGTCCAGGGAGGCGCGGCTTAAGATTTTAGAAACGATGAAAAAGGCGATTCCGGCTCCGAGGACGGAGACCAAGCCCGGAGTGCCGCAGATAGTCACGCTCAGCATCGATCCCTTGCGCATAGGCGAGGTTATCGGCGCCGGCGGGAAGGTGATAAACGGGATAATAGAAAAAACGGGAGCCTTATCCATAGATATTGATGACGACGGGGAAGTGTTTATCTCGGCCGACAACCGCGAATCTGCGGAGAAGGCGGCTGATACAATAAGAAATATGCTCCGCGAGTTCGAAATAGGCGAGATCGTCGAGGGAACGGTTGATAAGATACTGGAGTTCGGAGCGATAGTCGACCTAGGCGGAGGCAAGAGCGGGATGATTCACGTCTCGGAACTCAAGAACGGATACGTGGAAAAAGTTACGGATGTCCTTAAACTAGGCGACCACGTCAGGGCCAAGGTGATAAAACTGGAGAACGGCAAGGTGGGGCTATCCGTTAAACAGCTAGATAGTTAAAACCCGAAATACGAAATCCGAAATATGAAACACGCATCGGTTTCGAATTTTGTATTTCGGATTTGGTGCTTCGGATTTGATCCGCCAGCCGACGGCTGGCGGATTTTGTTATCCACAGTTCCAGAGTTATTTTTCTGTGATATAATTTTCGTATGGAACCAAATACAAATCTTCCTGGAACTCCTCAGCCTGATTTAAATAACAATCCAGCAAATTCCGGACGCCTTACACCCAACTTCACGGGCGAGTCTGCTTTCGCAGATAAGACCGCTAGCGAAGACAGATTTGCTGGCGGACCTAATCCCGCCCTTGGCGTTCCTCCGTTTCAATCCAAACCGGTAGCGGAATCAGTTACGCCTCCCGCCCCGGCTCCCATGCCTTCGCAGGCTCCAGACGTTATGCCTTCGCCATCCC